>NZ_AQXL01000129.1 GCF_000376225.1 Effusibacillus pohliae DSM 22757 | reverse complement strand
TAAGTGGCATGAAATCCGATATCATCGATATCAAATCCCAGATGAACCACCGCTTCAATACGCTTGAAACCAAACTTTCGTTCGTCCAGCAGGACATCTCCGACATCAAACAAAAGATCGCTTCCATCGAAGAACAGACTGCCCGCGCGAGCGAACTGCAATCGCCAATCACTGATCTGCAGAAGCAAGTTCAGGATCACGAAGCGGACATTCGTTTGATCAAGCGTGTTTTGACGAACCAGTAGTCGTCGTAACTGCGGCGACTCACCCCCTATGCCGTGCTGGCCGATTGTTCATCTTTTGCCATTTTGGCAAATTCATCTTCACAAAAAAGCTGTTCCATCGGAATTTCAAACTTATTGGCGATCATTGGGATGTGATGCGGCTTAAACTTGCACCTTCCCGATTCGGCGTAATAATAGCCAGTGGCCGTTTTATATCCCAGATAAGCCGCCATATCTTCGAGCGATAGATTGTTTTCAATCCGTAATCTTTTAATCTTCTGAAGATCTACCTTCACGTTACACACCCCTTCATTTTGCCGAATCGGTAAATCTTGACCTAATCATACTTTACCAATACGGCAAAGTCAATATTCTTTTTACCTTTTTGGCAAAAATATTTTTCCGTTTTGGTAATGGTGATATATTCTAATTACCGAAATGTTAAAAGGGGATTCCAACATGACGCTTGGAGAACGCCTGAAGTATGTTCGTGAAAAACGCAATATGTCGCAATTACGTGTCGCGCAAGCTATTGGGATCAGTAATGTGCAATTATCTCGTTACGAGGCCGATGAACGTAAGCCTGATCCAGAAACATTAAAGAAATTGGCGGAGTTTTACGAGACAACCACAGATTATCTACTCGGTTTAACAGACGAACCCAATACTGATAATAATGCTTTAGTCTTCGGACAAGCATTCGACCTCACGCTCGAAGAACAAAAAGTCCTTCAGGAAATGCGCGAGCATCCGAAATTCGCGGTATTCTTCCACGATCTCGCATCTGCACCGGAGGATAAGATCCGCAAGCTCATCAAGATGTGGGCCATCATCAAAGAGGACATCGAGAACGACGATGACGAGGAGCCGGAGGATTGATCATTATGAACCACGAACTCAAGCAACTGCTGCAAACGATCCTGCGAGCGGAGTTGGAGCCGATCCGCCAGGAACTACAGACGCTCAAGACCGACGTGGCCGCCATCAAGGAGACAATGGCGACAAAAGAGGACGTTGCGGATCTGCCGCTCATCAAACGTGCTGTTGACATTGCGGAGCTTCGTCGCATCAAATAATCCCGCACAACAAGGAGTCTGAGTCGAAGTGAAACTTGCCGACCTGCTTCCAGCCAGACGAACCCCCAGCATCACGGAGCAGATCGCGAACGGCGTGATCGAACGCTTTGGCTACCAGCGCCCGGATGAGATCGACATCGAAGAGATATGCGACCACTATAAGATCAAAATCAAGCCCTCTCCGGAGCCTGATGTGACGTACTCGGTATGTACAGGGTTTCGCAAGGGCTTTATTTATCTGCAGGAAACGGACGACTGGATCCAGCGAAAGGAATTACTCGGGGAGGAGTTCGCTCACCTGTACCTACATACCATCAGTCAGATGCAATCGACCCGGGAAGTCACCGCCAAGCAAGAGAGGCAGGCGAAGGACTTTTCCGCCTACCTGTTCATGCCGTGGAAGATGCTGCAGGATATCGTGATCGCGTACGACCAGCCCGTGGACATCGCGATGCTTGCTGATGAGTTTCTGGTGTCAGAAGAGTTTGTGTATTACCGATTGTCGCTCATCCTCCCGGAGAAGGCCGACGCACTTGCGCGGACCAAAGCCGGGTTTGGGTATATTAGGTGGATTGAGTAGGACAAGTCATATAAGCACAAAAAGGAAGTGGATTAAAAATGGCGATCAACATCGATTTTTATCAAGTACAAGAACAAACCGGTACGACATTACAATCTGTGTTTGAAGCCATTGCAAAAACGGATCCTCTGCAGCGTACAAGGAAAGCAGGCAATGAGTACGCTTCCATTGTGGAATTAATAAAAGACGGAGATGTTTGGCTCGGAACCATAGTAAAGATTCGTATGAATCAGATTCCGAGAAAAGCAAGCCTGTCCGGTGTGGTTGAAGACTTCGATTTAAAAGATGACGAGGGGGTGGGAGAGGAAGTTTCCTTCCTTTACGATCCTGCACCCAAAATTAGAGCTCTTGTCCTTCAATACAACCACTATGGTGTCAGAGCAGGTTCTTTCCGAGAGTATGTCTCGCACTTTATGGAAAATGCAATATTCGACTTATATCCTATTCTAACAACTGATGCTCTTGTGAGAATGTCAAAGAAGAAGATCATCAAAAAAATCGAAGTCCAGTTTGCCGCTCCGAAAAATAGTAATATTTTTGCCGATGCAGATACGAATACAAAATCGTTGATCGACATTCTCCACTCAATGGCCGGTGGTAAAATCTACATGGAAGTGTCGGCCGATAAAGGAAAAGATGAATCACTGAGTTTTAAACCAATACAACGAATCATTCAAACTATGTTAGGTCATCGGGAAGAAGTGCAAATCCTAAAATTGCACGGGAAAGAAACTGAAAACGAGTCAACGAAGCCGATTGACCTGCTCCATGACAGAATGGTGGAAACAATAGCTTTCCGGCAAACTCGGCAAAACCCACTGACGCGAGAACAGATGTACTCTTTTCTCAAGGAGGCGTATAATAGGAGGAGAGGTGAAATTAACCAACAATTTCTTATAGACGGGGATTGATGACAAATGAAATACCGGACAGAGAGGTCTTATCCTCTTACGGTGAGTTTTTTCTTTGGAGCCGTCTGTTTCTTTGTTCTATGGTTTTTTCAGATCCCCACGTCCGAACTGATAAAGGATGTCCTTGCCGCCACAGTAAACCTCGGGGCAATTTCAGTGGGTTTTCTTGCCACTGCACTAACGCTGTTTTATGCGTTGGCGGAAAAGGAAATTGTCAAAACACTCAAACATACAAAAAGACCTAATCAGAGCAAGTCGGTTTACGATGAGATTTTAAGATATATGGTGAATGCCATCGTAGTTGCCCTGATTCTTACACTTTTCTGCATAGGCGGGATATTTTTTGCAGAAACACAGTCAAAAATCTTGTTCTACGTCATAACCTCAGTTTGGCTCTTTCTGTTGATGTACGCAGCGCTTTCTCTTTTTCGGGTTATCAGTATTCTGGCTAGCCTGCTAAGGTGACCACAGCACAGCCCCCTGTGGGCTGTTTTCTTTTTCGCAAGGAGGAACGTTCGATGTCTTACCCAACCGATCTCACACACGTTGCAGTATATCTCCGAAAGTCCCGCGCCGATATCGAAGCCGAAGCACGCGGCGAAGGCGAAACGCTTTCCAAACACCGCCGGGCGCTGTTTGAACTGGCCAAGAAGTACCGCTACACCATAACAGACGTCTACGAGGAGATCGTGAGCGGCGAGCGGATCATCGACCGACCGGAGATGCAACGGCTTCTTCACGCCGTGCAGGAGGGCAGATACAACGCCGTACTCTGCATGGATATCGACCGTTTGGGCCGCGGTAACCTGGTCGATCAGGGACTCATCCAGGACGCGTTCAAAGCCTCCAGGACGCTCATAATCACCCCGCGAAAGGTATATGACCTGCAGGATGAAATGGACGAGGAATGGTCCGAATTTGAGGCTTTCATGGCACGCCGGGAACTGAAGATCATTACCCGCCGCCTGCAGCGTGGCCGCCGACAGAGCGCGGCGGAAGGCCGGAGCATTTCCAAAAAGCCGCCCTATGGGTACCTGCGCGACGAGAACCTAAAACTGTACCCGGATCCTGAATCGGCACCGGTGGTAAAAATGATCTTTGACATGGCGCTGAAGGGTGAGGGCCGGAAAGCGATCGCAAACAAACTCACCGATCTTGGCATTCCCTCGCCGGCGGGGAAAAGCCGGTGGGATCTGTCAACCATCAGTGAGATCCTCAAGAACCCAGTTTACCTCGGACATATCGTGTGGGGGCGCGTGAGCTACCGTAAAGACCCTTCTGGCGGCGGTTACACCAGGACTAGAGTCAGTCGGGACGCATGGATCGTGAAAGAGCATGCTCATGAGCCGCTGGTGGACGAGGAGACGTTTCAACAGGTACGGGAACTCGCCAAAAAGAAGCAGCCCCGCGTGCCGAAGGAAAAGGAGTTGTCCAATCCTCTGGCAACTCTTGTTTTCTGTAGCGAATGCGGGCACGCCATGCGGCGGCTCCCAACATACAACCGGCCGTATAATCGTCTTATGTGCGGAACTTACGGCTGCACCACCCGCGGGGCGCGCTTTGAGATCGTGGAGGAACGCCTAATCCAGATCTTGCGTGACATGCTATCCGGATTTCAGGCGGACGAGCAGATGAACGTCGCCAAGCCGCGAAAACGATACGCCCTGCTCGAGCTGACGGAACGAAAGATCGAGGGGTTGCTGGGCAGCATCGAAGAACTGCAGAAACAGAGGAACAACCTGCACGATCTCCTGGAACGGGGGATATACGATGTGGATACGTTTCTGGAACGTAACCGGATCGTCAGCGACCGGTTGGAGCAGGCGCAGGATGAACTGGAGAAGGCCAACGAAGAACTGGCCTATCTGAGAGAGCAGGAACAGCGGCAGGAACAGATCGTTCCGAAAATGACACGGGTGTTGGAAGCCTACGAGAAAGCAGAAACGGCCAAAGAAAAAAACGACCTGCTGAAAGAGATCGTGGAAAAGGTCATTTATGTCCGGCCGCAGGAATGGAAAGATGTCGATCGGTTCGATTTGGAAGTGTATTTGCGGTTTTGATTACAGCATTGTTAGTTATAATGATTCACTTCCCCATAGCCGAAAAGGTTGCATATCGAACAGAGTTGCCGGATGAGGCGGACGCATTTTTCATTGTCGGAAGTCAGGTTGTCACCATCTGAGAAATGAAACGGGTAGACGTTATAACGATCGGGATGATACCTGTTTTGCACCAGATCGAGCGCCAACTGGTAGGCGGAGGAACAGATCGTGCCGCCGCTTTCCCCTTTGGTGAAAAACTCGTCTTCCGTAACAATCTTCGCTTCCGTATGGTGAGCGATAAACTGGATGTCGACGTGCTCGTATTTGCTGCGCAAAAACCGCACCATCCAGAAAAAGAAGCTGCGGGCGATATATTTTTCGAACGTTCCCATCGAACCGGACGTGTCCATCATCGCCAGTACGACCGCGTTGCTGCGGGGCACGCGAATTTCCTCCCAGGTTTTGTACCGCAGGTCGTCCGGGCTGATTTTGTGGATGCCGGGCTGCCCCTGCAGGGCGTTGCGCTTGAGGGTTTCCATGATCGTCCGCTTTTTGTCGATGTTGCCGGTCAGCCCTTTTTTGCGGATGTCGTTAAACCGGATGTCGGTCACGGTGATTTCATCCTGCAATTTTTGTTTCAGATTGGGCAGTTCCATATTTTCGAACAAAATGGTTTGCAACTCTTCGACCGTCACTTCCGCTTCATAGTAATCGATGCCCGGCTGGTCGCCGGCGCCTTCTCCCTGGCCGGGACCGGGTTTCAGATCGCCGTCACGCCCGAGGACGTCACCCTCCTTCGACGTTCCGTCGCCCTGCCCGCCATGCGGCTGTTTGTTGTAGTTGAAGCGAAAACGGTACTCATCCAGAGAACGGATGGGGACTTTGAGAATCTGCTTTCCATCTGACATGATGATGCTTTCTTCGGTGATCAGGTCGGCCAGATTTTTCTTCAGTGCCTCGCGCACTTTCTCCTGGTGACGCAACTGATCCTGATGTCCTTTCCGATGGAGCGACCAATCCTCCCGTGAAAGGGTAAAATTGGGTCTTGTCACAGCCGTTCCCTCCTTCCGTGACATCGCTGACAGTGCCGACGCTCCTTCCTGCTTTATTCTATTCACGATTGCGAAAACTCGTCCCTGATCCCCGTGCAGAATCGAAAATCGGATAACAAGGCCCCAACAAAGTGCGCGGAGCTGCGAACCATAACCGAGTACTTCGTTGGGGACCCACAAAAACATTCGCAAGTTTAGCGATTCAGCAGGCTGCCGGTGTAGCGCAGCAATTCGTTGGCACAGATCGGGCAGTAGCCGTGCTCGTCGATCAGGCGCTTGGTGACTTCGTTGATCTTCTTCAACTGGGTGGCGTCCGGCGTCTTGGTCGATGTGGTGATCTTGACCACATCTTTCAAGTCGGCGAACAGCTTCCGTTCAATCGCTTCCCGCAACCGCTCGTGCGAGTTGTATTCAAATTTTTTGCCGCGCCGCGCGTACGTGGAGATGCGAATCAGAATTTCTTCCCGGAACGCTTTTTTCGCGTTTTCGGAGATGCCGATCTGCTCTTCGATCGACCGCATCAGTTTTTCGTCCGGATCGATCTCCTCGCCGGTGATCGGGTCTTTGATCTTTTGCCAGTTGCAGTAGGCTTCCACGTTGTCCAGGTAATTCTCGAGCAGCGTCTTGGCCGATTCTTCATAGGAGTAGACAAACGCCTTCTGCACTTCCTTCTTGGCTTCCTCGTCATACTCTTTGCGGGCGATCGAGATAAAGTTGAGCAGACGTTCCCGCTCTTCCTTCGTGATCGACGGATGCTGGTCGAGCCCTTCCTTCAATGCCCGCAATACATCCAACGCGTTGATGCATGGGGTGTCACGGCGAATCAGGGCGCTCGAGATGCGGTTGATCACATAGCGCGGATCGACTCCGCTCATGCCTTCATCCGGTGCTTCCGCCCGCAGTTCCTGCACGTCCTTTTCCTTGAAACCCTCAACCGTAGTGCCGTCGTACAGGTACATCTTTTTGACCAGGTCCATGCCCTGTTTTTTCGATTCTTTCAGCCTGGTGAGAATCGAGAATATCGCGGCCGTGCGCAGCGCATGCGGGGCGATGTGGATGTTTTTCAGATCGCTTTGTTTGACCAGCTTTTCGTAGATTTTGACCTCATCCGAAACCCGCAGATTGTAGGGGATCGGCATCACGATCATCCGTGATTGCAGCGCCTCATTTTTCTTGTTGGCGATAAACGCCTTGTATTCCGATTCGTTCGTATGGGCGATGATCATCTCGTCGGCCGAGATGAGCGCAAACCGGCCCGCTTTGAAATTGCCCTCCTGCGTCAGCGACAACAGGTGCCAGAGGAACTTCTCGTCGCACTTCAGCATTTCCTGGAACTCCATCAAGCCTCGGTTGGCTTTGTTGAGTTCGCCGTCGAACCGATAGGCGCGGGGGTCTGACTCCGACCCGTACACCGAGATCGTCGAAAAATCGATGCTTCCCGTCAGATCGGCAATATCCTGCGATTTGGGATCGGACGGCGAGAACGTCCCAATGCCGATCCGATCGTCTTCCGAGAAGACGATCCGTTCCACCAGCACGTCTTCCACCCGGTTGCCATAGTCGTTTTGCAGCCGCAACCGGCAGGAAGGGCAAAGGTTTCCTTCGATTCGCACGCCAAGCTCTTTTTCAAATTCGGGCCGCAGTTCATTCGGAATCAGATGCAGCGGTTCCTCGTGCATGGGGCAACCTTTTATGGCGTAGACGGCGCCTTCCGGGGTGCGGGTGTACTGCTCCAGTCCTCTTTTTAAAAGAGTGACGATCGTTGATTTTCCGCCGCTGACCGGTCCCATCAGCAAAAGGATCCGCTTGCGCACGTCCAGCCTGCGCGCGGCCGAATGGAAATATTCTTCGACGAGCCGTTCCAGTGCAGCATTCAGGCCAAAAATTTCTTTTTCAAAAAAACGGTACCGTTTGCGTCCGTTCTCATCTGTATCGATTCCCGCAGCTGCGATCATATTGTAAATACGGGAATGGGCGGTTTCAGCGATCTTGGGATTTTTGCGCACCAGGTCCAGGTAATCGACAAACCTTCCTTCCCAGGCGAGTTGCTGTTCTTGAGCCCTGTACGCTTGCAGTCGATCCAGAATGTCCATGTTCACTCCCCCTTCGTGCGGCCTGGCACCCTCTTACCCGCCGCAAGAACCACCGCTTTGCCCCGGAATTCGCGTGAGCGACGCTCAGATCCGGAAGTGTCCGGTCGTTCGATGGCGGGGCCGGAAACGAATGTGCCGATGGCGCAACTTGTGCTTAGAGTGCTTTCTGTCTGGGCCCTTGCCCTGAAACCTCCGGTTCGCCTTTGGTCTTTTGATCAGTATATTTGAGAGAAGCCGTTTGTATAACTATTTGTATGCAAGCCCGACTTGTCCGTTGCCAGAGGGCTAGGTGTTTTTCTGACGTTTGCGAATAGAGGACAAATATGATAGGGTGAAATACAGATACCAGGGTGTGTGGTGAGATTCTTGCGTCAGGACAAAACGAGTTTAATCTTTCAGGCGGCGATCGATATCTTCTCCGAGCGCGGATTCGACCGGGCGACGATGGACGATATCGCGGCCCGCGCCAATGTGGCAAAAGGGACAATTTATTACCATTTCAAAAGCAAGGAGGACTTGTTCCTGTTCCTTGTCGAAGAAGGCATCGATCTGCTGCGGGAAGCGGTGCATGAACAGATACGGCCCGATATGACGGGCAAACAGAAGCTGGAAGCCGCTATCCGGCAGCAAATTGAATTTTTCGGCGAATACCGTGATTTTTGCATCATCATGCTGCGCGAGGCATGGGGAGCGGAACAGCGGCAAAAAGAATTCCGGAAAATGCTGACCGAGTACACGAAACTGCTTGAGGGACTGATTGCGCAGGGAATCGCGGAAGGGAGTTTTATCAAGACAGATCCCGAATCGGCCGCCTGGACGGTGTTTGGCGGAGCGGCCATCGCCTCCCTGCACTTGCTGCTGGGCCGCAGGGAATACAGAGCGGACCAGCTGTCCCGCCAGGTGACCGCGATTTTGCTGGAAGGCCTGCAAGCCGATTGAGGAAAAAGCGTGCCCGCGAGGAGCACGCTTTTGTTTTGCCGTTAATCCCGGATGACGACTTTCGTCTTGACCGGAATGTTGTCATAAATCCACTTGGCGTCGGGCACCGTCAACCGGAGGCATCCGTGCGACGCTTTCTGCCCCAGCTTCCTGGCTTCCGCTTCGATCACGTTGCCATTTTTGTCCATGGGTACGCTGTGGAAAAGAAACTCGCCATGATTCTTCCATGACACCCAGTACTTGGCTCCTTCCTGGTATTGCGGCGAGAAAAACCAGGTATCCCGCTCCGGTTCCACGTAAAAGGTGCCGCGCGGCGTGGAATTGTCAGGTTCCGTGTCAAGCCCCGAAGACGTAACCATCGTATAGATCGTTTCGTCCCCTTTTTTAATGTAGACCCGCTGATCTTTGATCGAGATGTCGATCCAGATCGGATCTCCTTTCTGGATCTTCGGATAGTTCCCGCCGGAGGGAGCCATCCAGTTGACCGGGACAGCTGTCGTATCCTGTTTGACTGAATCGGCCGGGCGGCTCTGATCGGCAACCGAATCGTTTCCGCTGGCAGCAGATGCCCCCGCTTGTCCCGTGGCAGAAGATGCATGCGCAACCGGTTGCTGCCTGTCCTTCGCCGGTTGCGCCAACTGCCCGCAACCGGCCGTTGCTGTTGCCAAAATCACAAGGGAAGTAAATGCAGCCATTCGGATTGCTCGTTTCATCAATTCACAGATCCCTTCCAAAAATGATGTGCTCCGCATCGTTACCCGAGTCTCTTGCCTTCATTATACCTTTCGGCCAGCAAACCCGTCCAGGATCACTGCGGCCGGTTACAGAACAAAGCCCCGCTCTTTCAGGTTGGCTTCCATCGCAACTCGCATATTCTCAAGCGCCTGCACCGCGCCGGTCAGGTCGCCCGATTCCTTGTAAAGCTCACCCAACAGCGAGTAACTGTAGGCGAGATCGCGCGGCAGGTTCGCCTGTTTGAAGAAATGGATCGACGTTTGCAGCGCTTCCATCGCTTCATCAATGCGGCCCTGTTCCTTCGCCGTCTTCGCCCATGTCCGGTAGAGAGCGGCTCGTTGAGCATCATCGACCGCCTTGTCGAGCGCCAGTTGGCAATGGAATTTCGCCTGTTCCAACTGCCGCGTCTTCAGGAAAATGTTGGAGAGAGCGCCATGCACCGAAGCGATCCGCTCCTTTAGCCCAAACGCTTCATACTCTTGCAGGCATTCTTCCAGCAAAGCGATTGCTTCCGGCGTTTGTCCCGCCTCCGCCTGGAGCGTCGCATACGTTTCTTTGATCTGAATCGACAGCTTCAGATTGTTCAAATTTTTGTTGATGCTGAGCGCATGCTGGGCGAAGTCGGACGCTTTGTCAAATTCCCCGAGTTCCCGGTGCAACCGGCTCAGATTGAGATACACGTCGGCGATCGCCTTTAGGTTGGACGTGCCGGACAGGAGAGTCATCGCTTTCTCGTAGGCCGATTTTGCCGCTTCGAACTCGCCCAGGTAGTTGTTCAGGGCGGCCACTTCCTGCAGCAGTTCCGCCCATTCGAACGGATCCGGATTGTCCATCTCTTCCAACAGGCGGTTTGCCCGGTTCCAATGATAGATCGCCAACGGATAATGATGCCGCTGTTGCTCGATCCGCCCCATCTCTTTCAGCGTTTGCACCATAGCCGCCACATCCCGCTTGATCTGGGCGGCCGACAACACCTGGTCCAACATTTCGACCGCCTCATCCAGCCGGCCGACGCTGCGGTAGCAAGCAGCCAGATCCCGCTGGATTTCCTGTTGGTGCATCGGCAGCGACTGGCCGTCCGCCAATTCTTGCAGAATTGGGATCGCCTGGCGCGGTTCTCCCGCTTCCATCAGCGCTTTCGCAAACCGGAAAGAGCTGATTTTTTCGCTTTGCTGCTGCATATCGGTGAGAAAATATTCGATCGGCGTTTCCAACCGATCCGCAATCCACTTCAGCAAGCGGTGCGACGGATTGGCTTTGTCCGCCTCGATCTGCGAAATCATGCTGGGCGTCACCCGTCCGCCGCCGAGGTCGCCTTGCGTCAGCCCCTTCTGGATGCGAAGTTCGCGAATTTTTTGTCCGAGTGTTTTGGTCATCGTGATACCCCCGTTTGCAAAATACTGAATTTCTATTGAGCCAG
The DNA here is from genome assembly GCF_000376225.1 of Effusibacillus pohliae DSM 22757. Classification (NCBI taxonomy): domain Bacteria; kingdom Bacillati; phylum Bacillota; class Bacilli; order Caryophanales; family Alicyclobacillaceae; genus Effusibacillus; species Effusibacillus pohliae. The sequence continues at coordinate 92,166 of NZ_AQXL01000129.1, read as the reverse complement.
TATTAACGGGGTTAAGTCGTTTTATACGCGTTCAAAAGTAAATCCATTCAAGTTGAATGGTGTCTGCCAACCGCATCCGATCGCCCGCATGGATAATCCAATCGCCCCCCTGCAAACGATTCTGCACGATCACGGGCAGCTCCTTGCCTTTTTTCGGAAGGTGGGTGTCAGACAGCACGCCGATCGTGATCATCGGCAGTTCCCTTGTGCAGTGCGATCCGGTAACCGCTCAATAAATTCCAGCAGGTCTTGCAGCGTGCCCTGCTCCGTGATGCAGTCCGGCTGGAGATTCCGATCGATCAGACAATCGGTCACCAGGTAGGTTTGCAGGCCGAGTTTCGCGGCGATCATATCCTCATAGCCGTCGTTGCCGATCATCATGCACTCTTCCGGCCGCTTCCCGATCTTCTGCAAAATCTCCCGGAAATAATTCGGATTCGGTTTGCAAAAATGCATCTCTTCCAATGTGGTGACAAGCGCGAACGGAAGGTCAGCAATGCCGGCCCACTTCATGCGCGCCTCAATCGCCGCCCGCGGAAACAGCGGATTGGTGGCCAGCACCGCCGTATACCCCTTGTCGATTGCCGTCCGGACCAGTTGCCGTGCCAGCGGGGTGGGCCGCGTCAAGTGGCTGAGCATCTGAAATTCCCCTTGGTAAAAATCGACAAAAATCGGCCAGATCTGCTCTTCGCGGAGTCCGCTCTTTCCGAGAAAATCCTCCTTGAATACCTGCTCGTTCGTCTTGCTCGGGTCGTCGCTTAGCACCATCGCTTCGGTCGAGGCCCAGAGTTGTTGAACAAACCTGTCTTTGTCCAGCAGATGCGAGACGCGCGAGACCAGGCGCTGAAAATACCCCTTCATGAACTGATCGTTGTCGAGCGGCAACAAAGTCCCGTCCAAATCAAACAACAAGGTGGTTAGCATGAAAGTTCCTCCACTTTTACTGCTCTTTCAACAGCGTGTCTTTCCGCAAGTCGGCGCAGCCGCAATCTTCGTGCACGGGGGTTTCCCTCATCGCGTCGATCAGCATCCGGCCGATCGTCTTCGGTTCATTATAAAAAATGTCTTTCAGCTCCTCATGCTCCCAATCTTTCACGATGCCCTCCGCGTAGTTGACCACCAGATCCAACCGGGCGTAGCAGGCACCGATTTCGCGCGCCAGGTAGACTTCCGGACACATGCTCTGTCCGACCACATCGGCGCCGGCGATTTTCAGCGCCTGCACTTCCGCCACCGATTCAAAATGGCGGCCATCCGTATTCGCGTAAATCGCCCGGTCGAACACCCGGCCGACCGCCCCTTTTTCCGCGGCCGCAACCAACCGGCGGCGTCCGTGCGGACAGGTCGGCTGCCGCATGATCAGCAAATACGGCCCGCCAAGCCCGACATCGACCCGCATCGAACGGTCGATATAATCGGTCGGCACCACGATGTCCCGCGGCCGCAGGAGATGGTTGATCGCTCCCACGCCGCCTTCGGCGTAGATTTTTTTCACGCCCGCCTGCTGGAACACCCAGAACAACTGCTGGGATGCGACGCCGCGGGTGACCACGTTCGGCCGCCAGCCGTGCATCTTCACGGTCAGAACCTGTTTGCCGCCCAACCGGAACAGTTTAAAAACAGGACTTGTCCCGTAAGGTGTCTCAAACTCCAGGTTGTCCGCCAACACCTCACAGTCGTCCAGTTCGAGATCTTCCGGAAAACGGATCGAAAATGTGCTGGACCCGCCGATGATCGCATAGGGGGTTTTCGGTATTTCGTTTGAGCTCATAAGTCTCCTCTCCTGCTATTTCAAATTTGGAAATCCCAATTGCCGCAAGGCTTCGAAAACGACGATCGCGACCGCATTCGACAGATTGAGAGAACGCGCCCCTTCGATGATCGGGATGCGGATGCAGGTATCCAGATTGGCCTGGATCAATTCATCCGGCAGCCCCTTCGTTTCCTTGCCAAACACAAAAAAGTCATCCGGCCGGTATGCAAAATCGGTATATCGTTTCCGACCCTTGGTCGATGCGTAGAAAAACCGCCCATGCGGGTACTTCGCCTGCAGTTCCGCAAAACTGTCATGGTAATGCAGATCGAGCAGATGCCAATAGTCAAGCCCCGCCCGCTTCAACTGCCGGTCGTCGGTCGAAAAGCCGAGTGGCCGCACCAAATGCAAAGTGATTCCCGTAGCCGCGCAGGTGCGCGAGATGTTTCCCGTATTCGCCGGAATTTCCGGTTCTACAAGTACGATGTGCATCGTGCAGATCGACTTCCTTTGCTGTGTCTTTTCGCTAACATGATTTCTCAGTCAAGAGTAGCGAATGTTTCCCGAAGTTGCAAGGCAGCCGTCTCCCGCCCCAGGATTCCCCACAGCAACTCCGGCCCTGGCTCCCCCACCCAAGCGAGCGCGAAGCGGCCCGAAAAAACAGGATTCCCCGCATGTGCCGCGAGGAATCCCGACCGGTTGTCAAAACACATCCCGGATCCGCAAAAGCCGGTACTTCGTTCGCTCCGACCAGGCGTAGCTGTCCTGATAGTCCCAATAGCGGCGATGGCTGGCGACTGTGTGGGCGTTCACCAACGGCATCCCGTACCGATCAAAATCGACAACGATCGTATTGTGCTGCCACCTGCCGTCGCCATCCCAATCGTAGCAAATCACATCCCCGACCAGCAGTTCGCGCGGATCGTTGATGGCTATTCCCCGTCCCGAACCTTCCAGATACCAGCGAAACGCATGCGCCACCGCCCAACTGTAGCTCCACGACGGATGGCTGCCGTGCCGGTACCACCATCCGCGATCCTTGCGCGGATGGTAGGCCATCGGCATGCCGCCGGCGTACAGGCATTGGGACACGTAATTGGTGCAATCCACCTCGAACCGCTTGTACTGCGGATTGTACCCGCTCCACCAGAGTTCCGCATACCGCTGCGCCTTCCGGCGGTCGTATCGGGCCTGCCGCACCGCCTGCTGTGTATCGAACAGACGAAAATCCAAATCTCCTTTCACCAGGTTCCGCTCATCTTTTTCCCCGATCCGGTCAAACTTCTCAAGCTTCCACCTGCCTCCCGAATGAATCAGCGTCACACGGACCGGCTGCAGCCGCGCTTGGTGTTCCAATTCCTCTCCGTCGTTATAGATCCAGGTGAGTTGTTCCAGTACATCAACGTGCAATTTTTCGTTCGATACGGGCGCGGCCCTGACGATTTTCAGATTGGTGCGGCTTTTTTGATACTGAATCCCCCGTCCGGCAGCGGAACGGTGCAACGCATGAATGTCTTCGAGACAAGTGCGAACCGCCTCCGGCCCGCTGGCCAGCTGCAAAATTTCCTCCCCGTCGCCGGACAGCCAGGCCCGATTTTTTGCTTCGAAAAATTGTTGGATGACCTGTCGCCACTCTGTGTTCACCACGTCGCCCTCCCTCACAGCGATTACCACAACATATGCAGCCCGCCCAGCAGGAGTGCACGCCTGCCCGACCACAGCCGTTCGCTTCCCCTGATCCGCAAAAGATACTTGGTGGCGTTTCAGTAAAAAATACAAAAAGATCGTTTATCATTGTCTTGCAATATGGTATGCTATTGTATGAAACGACGTTCCACACAATGAAACATCAGTCCTCCCGGCGAGGTGTCGGTCATGGATCAGGAAAAAGGAACCGTGCGGGCAGTGGAGAGGGCGCTTGACATCCTGCTATGTTTTTCCGGCACGGAAATGGAATTGGGGCTCAGCGAAATCGCGAAGAAAGTCGGCCTGCACAAAAGCACGGTGCACCGGTTGTTGGCTTCGCTTGAAAGCAAAGGGTTTATCCGCCGCAACCCGCAAACCGACAAATACCGGTTGGGCTGGAGCGTGCTCGAACTGGTCAGCAATGTCTACCAGTCGGACGATCTCGCTTCAATCGTCGTGCCGCAGATGACGCAGTTGCGGGATGAAGTGGGAGAAACGATTTCGCTTTACATACGGGTCGGCAAGGAACGGATCCGCACGCAGGCGGTCGAAAGCAACCAACCAGTTCGGCGCGTGGCCAATATCGGGCAGCGGCTGCCGCTGTACGTGGGAGCCTCCGGCAAAGTGTTGCTCGCCTGGTCCGATCCGGATGTCGTCGAAGCTGTAATGAACGATCCGGCTTGGCCGGAAGAATTGTCGAAACGGGGATTCCTGGAAATTCTCGCAAAAACCAGGGACAACGGGTTCGCGATTTCAATTGAGGAACGCGAGCCGGGCGCGGCTGCCGTCGCAGTGCCGATTTTTGGACGGGACAAGCAAATTGTGGCAGCCTTGTCGATCTCCGGCCCGGTTGACCGTTTCACGCAGGATGCGGTGCAGCGTTTTATTCCGGCAGCCCGGCAGACCGCGCAGATCATCAGCAAAATGTTGGCGCGCTAGTGGATCATGACCTGAAGGAACGTCGGCAGAATGGCTTTGCAGCCGCAACAGGCGATGTAAGTTTGCTCCTCGTATGGCGAAAACTATCCGGGAGTCAAAATGCACTCCCTTCCTGTTGCTTGTGGACTTATCGTTGATTGAGGTGAAGGCAAGTGAAAAAAAAGACGGTTGTCGTGATGGAAGGGGACCAAACCGGACAGGAACTGCTGGAAGAAGCGCTGCGCGTGCTGGATCCGTCCGTGATCGGTCTCGATATCGAATTCAAACGGTTTGATCTGTCTCTGGAAAACCGCCGTGCCACCAATAACCAGGTGGTGCACGAAGCGGCGCAAGCGATGAAAGAATGCGGTTACGGCATCAAAGCGGCCACCATTACGCCGGAAACGCCGGGCGATGTGGGATCGCCGAACGCGATTTTGCGGAAAGGCATTGACGGCACCGTGATCATTCGGACCGGCCGCCGGATTCCTGGCGTCAACCCGTTGCCCGGCATTCACGCTCCGATTTCGGTCGTGCGGATGGCGGTGGACGATGCCTACGGCGCGAAAGAATGGCGGGAAGGGAAAGGACTTGACGAGGTGGCGTACCGCACGGAAAAAATCAGCCGCCGCGTCTGCCGCGGCGTCGCCGAGTTTTCCTTCATCCAGGCCCGCAAGATGCGGGCGAAAGTGTTCGGCGGTCCGAAATACACGGTGTCCCCGGTGTACGAAGGCATGCTGAAAGAGGAAATGGACCGGGCGGCGGCCAAGAACAAAGATGTCCGGTATGAACCGCAATTGATCGACGCGACCTACGCCCTGCTGCTGAACAGCTACGGCGAACCGCTGGTGATTCCGGCGCTCAACCGGGACGGCGACTGCCTGTCCGACCTCGTGCTGCAGATGTTCGGCTCGATCGCCGGCTCGGAATCATTGTTGATCTCGTTTGACGAAGACTACAACCCGCGCACCGTGATGGCCGAAGCGCCGCACGGAACGGCGCCCTCGCTGTTCGGCAAAAATGTGGCGAATCCGATGGCGATGATTCTTGCCGGAGCAGCGCTGCTTTCCTTCTTTCATACGGAGGAAGCGGACCGCGCATCGCGGGCGATCTATGAAAGCACATTGGAAACGATCGTCGACGGAATCCGCACGGCCGACCTGGGCGGCTCCACCGGCACCCGCGAATTCACCGACGAAGTGATCCGCCGGGTGAAAACCAAATTGGAAGTGTGGAGCACACTCGCATAGATCGTCCGGAAAAAGACCCGTTCCTCGCCTTTTGGGAGAGGACGGGTCTTTTACTCATTTACTTGTGCAGCTACTTGTGCAGCCAAACGGCGCCTGCTGAATTGTCTTTCGCTTCCCCGACCACTTCAAACTTCAGTCCGTAGTTTGGCACCAATCGTCCGGCGTCCGGAATCCGGCTGTCGAGGTAGGATTGCGAATCGTCAAACTTTCTGACTCCCTCAAATCCAGGCGACGAGATCGCGCCCCACGATTTGTGCACATAACTCCAGGCTGGAGTCCGGTCGTACGAGAAGGCCGCATCCGCGATCTGGTAACGGGTCGAATTGGCGGTTGTCTTCGTTCCGTTCAGATCGAAGTACAGAACATCGTGCGCGTGGGAGTCGACAACCCCCAGGAAGCCTTTCCCCGGATGCAGTCCAACCCAGTTGTCGAGGTAGCTGTCATCCCCGTACCAGACGAGCAGACCGGTGTTGTACTGCGCGCCGCGGGCGTATTTTAAGCCTTGATCGGCGCCCGCGTAGTTTCTCCATTCCAGATAGTAGTAATGTTTCTTGTAGTCGATTCCGTTGGAGACGCGGAATCCGTCGAGCGTGAACTGCGGCGTCGTTTCGGCGTCGTCAAAAAATTTGACCTGCCCATCCACCGTCAACGTGGCGTTGTCCAACGCGAACCCGTCGGGCGCATACCCGCCGTCGGTCACATATTCAAATCGAAGCTGTACTTTTTTCCCAGTGAATCGGCCGAGGTCGATCGATTCGTCCACCCATTTGCCGTTCGTCGTGTGCGGGAAGTCGTTGCCGCCGTATGTTTTGACGGTCGTCCAGGTGCTGCCGCCGTCGGTCGACGCTTTCACATAGAGGTAGTCGCAGTCACAGCCGGATTCGATCTCATAGTACGCTTTGTAGCCAAACGTAGCAGCGGTTGCGTTCGTCATATCGAACACGGGCGACGTCATCGCGGTGTGCAGGTCGTCCCCCTTGTTGCTGTAGTAATACTGCTTTCCGAATGCAGGCTGGATGCCCTGTACCGGTTTGTCAGGCAGATTGACTTTGACGATGCCGGGGCGGTCCGATTTGGTCACGCTCTGGTCGACAATATAGCCTGTGCCATGATTGTCGAGCTGATCCGCGTTCACTTCCTGAATGTTCGCCCAGTTGCCGCCGATCGTTTTCTGGAAAAATTCCTTGTTCTGCGGACTGAAGCTGGTCGGTTGCGTGCCGGCGATTTTGCCAGCCCAACTGCCGCCGCTCATGATCGACCAGACGCCAACCGGTTCGCCGTTGCCTGTATAGTTGGTGTCATATTCATCCGGCAATCCGAGGTCATGGCCGAATTCGTGCGCGAACACACCGACCGCCCCGTCTTCCGGCTCGATCGTGTAATCGAACGCCGCCACCTTGCCGCCCCAGTATCCGACCTGGGACTGGGTGTTCGGAATCGGAAACGGTCTGCCGAGCGTCCAGCGGTGGGACCAGATCGCCTTGTCCAGCTTGCCGTCGCCGATTCTCTCAAACTGTTTTTGCGCCCCCTGATCCTGTTTCGCCTTGCGTTTCTGCTCCTTCAGAAACTCCTTTACCTGTTTTTCCAGGCCGGACGGTTCCGCTTTCTCCTGAACGCCCTGAATGGCCGGATTGTTCGGCGATTTGCTCGCGATATACTGCTGCAGTGCCTGTTTCACCTGCTCGGCGGACGCGTTGGGCGGTATGACGCCCCGTTGCTTCAGCGTATCCGCCAGCCGCTCTTCCGGGATCGTGTTCGGATCAATCGGAGCCGATTCCAGAACCGGATTGACTCCCGCCTGGTTCGTCTGGGCGCTGACGAGCGGAAATGCCGGCAGAGAGCCGAACATGGTGATCGCCAGCGTGTATGCCAGAATTTTACGTTTCAAGTATGACTTCCCCATTTTCGTTTGGTTCAATTAGACTATACAAAATTTCGTAATAGAATGGTAGATTTAATTTTCCTCTTTATCCTACAAAATCAGACATTTTATTCCTGACGGAGCCCACTCCTTTTCAGCCGTTGCTTCATAGGCTGATACAGGGAGGTGAAGGTATGGCAAACAAAAACGCGATTTCCTCATGGATGAAAGAATTGTGGAAAGAACTGACGACGCCGCCCGCCTTTATGAACATTCCTGCACGGTCGAAACAGGGCCCGCCGAAAAACAGGCCGACCGCGACAGACGAGGAATCGCGACGCCGGCCGTATCGCAATCAATCGGCCGGCGGCCACGGCGGTTGGGATGACGAAACTGCAGAACAGCCTCGTGAAGATGTGGACCTGATATTGCGAGCGAACCGGTTTGCGCCGAAGATTTTGCATCACTATCCGTTTGTTGTCAAACGGGTGGTGCCGTTTGGTTCTGTCATGCAGCTCCACACGTCCGACGGGATCGTCGGGCTGAAGCGATCCCATGCCAGCCAGAAAAGGCTGGAGTTCATGGCAAAAGCATTGCAGTACGCGGAACGAAACGGTTTTTCCCGGTTCGCCCGGATCATCCCCAACAGCAAAAAAAATCTGTTCACGCCGCTCGGTGAACAGATCTATTACGCAACCGAGTGGATTTCCGGGGAAGAGGCCGATTTTTCGTCGATGCTGCATATCGCCGCGGCCGCTTCGGCGATCGCCGAGTTCCATCACGCTTCGCGCGGCTTCGCGGCGACCGGCTACAACCCGCCCGGCGCGTTCGGACTCAACAAAGTGCTACAGTCGCGCGCCAAAGATTTCGATCTGATCCTGGACAAGGCGCGCGGCAAGCGAAAACCGGATGCGGTCGACCGGTTTGTCATCCGCCGCATCCCGGCTTACAAAAAGCAGGCGCAGCAGGCAGCCAAACTGTTGGAAGACAGGCGCTGCCGCGATTTCCTGCTGCGGGACCAAACCAATCCGGGCCTTTGCCATCTCGACATCACGCCGAAAAACCTGATCTATGCGCGAAAAAACGGGATGCATCTGATCGACTTCGAGTTGCTGTCGTTTGGACCGAGGATGCTCGACATCGGACACTTCATCCGCCGCTGCCTGCAAGACAACGATTGGGTGCGCGAACCGGCTCTGATCGCACTGGTGCAGGTGAACCGGGTGCAGCCTCTCCTGCATGCCGAGTACCAGATTTTGCAGGCGCTGCTGACCTTTCCGCATCCCGTCTGGCGGAGCTGCCGCAACCACTACATGGGCAAACCGACCCCGTACACCCTGGCCCGGCTGGAACGACTGCAGGAGCAAGAGCCGGCCCGGCAAGCCTTCCTCGAAGATTTCGCCAGCCACGTGGAACGCCACCGGGGGAATTGAAAAATGGAAAAACCTGCAGATTGCCAGGCACCCAATCTATTTTTTATACGTCTCCTCGGAACTCACACGGATGCCGTTCGCTTCCAGCAGGGCGGCTGTTACGCCCCGGCCCGGCTTTTTACCGCCGGTAAAAGACCCGTCATAAATCACGGACGAGCCGCAGGAAGGACTGCGTTCCTTCAAAACCGCCCGGGTGGCGCCGATCAGCCTGGCGATCCGCAGCGTTTCTTCCGCTCCTTTCAGAAACGCATCGGTCACATCGACGCCTCCGTCAGTCATGACGCGTGCCTGTCCTTCCAACACATCCTTCCCTACGCCGCCCACGATCTGGGCTGGCGGTCTTGGCGTAGGCAAGCCTCCCATCTGTTCCGGGCAGACGGGAATCGCTTCTCCCCGCTCGACCATCTGTTTCAATTCTTCCACCAGGTTTGAGTCTCCGTCATACCGGCAGTGGCAGCCGATCAAACAAGCTGAAATGAGGATCATCGCAGATACCCCTCCACACGCAACAGTGCCGCCTTGATATCCGTCCGGGTGCCTGCGTATCCGACCAGATCCCCGTTCTTGCCAATCACGCGATGGCAAGGGATCAAAATCGGCAGCGGATTCGCCCGGTTGGCCTGCCCGATCGCCCGCGGCGCTTGCGGCATGCCGATCGCTGCCGCAATCTCCGCATAACTCCGCACCTCGCCGTAGGGAATGGCGCGCAGCTCATTCCAAACCCGCTTGCGAAACTCCGTCCCTTCGAGACTCAAAGGGAGATCGAATTCGCGCCGTTCTCCCTTGAAATATTCGTCCAACTGCCGGACCGCCGCCCGGCACAGCGCTGGGTTGCGCGGCAGGTCTCCCAGCTCCGCGCGGTACTCCTGCCATTCCTCGTCTGTCATCGCCACCTTGCGAACGCCCCGTCCGTCCACGACCACGTGGATCGGACCGATCGGCGACCGGTAGATGTCATAGCCGATTTTTCCGTCAGATGCTGATTTCACAGGACGATTCCTCCTCATTTACCCAGCGCATTTCGTGCCGCACCTGCGGGTCCGTCTCGTTCGCCAGTGCAGCTTGCACCGCCTCGCGGGCCGCGTCGCCGCCGATCCGGCCCAGTGCCCAAGCGGCCGTACCGCGAATTTCCGGCCGCCCGTCTTGCAACAGTTCGATCAGCTTGGGCACCGCCCGCTGGTCTCTGATATTGCCCAACGCGATGATCGCGTTCCGCTTGACGACGGTCAACCCCCGCCAGGCGGCGGCCGTTTGGCCAAAGATTCGCTTGAACTCACGGTTGCTCATCTCCAGCAACCGCAGCAAATCCGGGTACGAAAGCTCCCGATCCGGCAGGAACCCTTCGTACGTACCCGCTTCCGCCCCTTTGTTCGAAGGGCAGACCGCCTGGCAGGTGTCGCATCCCCAGATCCGTGTTCCGAATTTCGTGCGGAATTCCTCCGGCACAAATCCTTTCATTTGCGTGATAAACGACAAACACTTGCTGGAATCGGTCGTGAACGGATCGACCAGCGCCCCGGTCGGGCACGCCCGGATGCACAGGTCGCAATCACCACACAGCGAGGTGGGGCCGGGAGGGCTCGGTTCGATCGCAACGTCTGTTACAAGCTGGCCGAGGAACACCCAGGAACCGTATTTTTCCGTGATAATGGAACAGTTCTTGCCAAACCAGCCGATCCCGGCGCGCTGCGCAACGGAACGGTCGACCAGCGGACCGGTGTCCACGGAAGAATGGTACGCGATTTTCCTCCCCACCTGGTTTTCGATCTCCACGGCCAGCGCGTCCAATTTTTCGCGCAGCACATGATGGTAGTCTTGCCCCCAGGCATACTTGGACAACGCACCGCGAATCCCTGTTGGGCGCTTTAATGTGGCGTGCTGTTCGGTATGATAGGCCATCGCGATCGCGACGATCGATTTGGCGCCCGGCACCAACTCCGCCGGATTGATTCGCTCTTCGATTACCGGGTGCTCGAAACCGGATTCATACCCTTTTTCCCGGTACATCTGGAGCGTTGCGACCACATCTAGAAAGGGCTCGACCGTTGTCGTTCCGATCAGGTCAATGCCGAGCTTCTCCCGAATCACTTCGATGTCCTGGCGGGTCAATTCCCATTGAGCCGTTTGGGCAGTTGTGACAGCCACTCTCTCCTCCCCCCTTTCTCGTACATGCAGGCAAGTTGCAGACAGCTGCAAATGATGTTCAGCCAAAAAAAGGCCGATCCGCTGTAATGCTACTTCGGCGTGGCCTCCCGGGCAAGCTGGTCGCACCGCTCGTTCCAGAAATCGCCCGCGTGGCCTTTCACTTTCAGCCACTCCACCTGGTGGATGTTGCACAGGCGAAGCAGCTCCTGCCAGAGTTCCTTGTTGGCAACCGGCTCTTTTTTTGCGCTCATCCAACCGTTTCTTTGCCAGCCGACGTACCATTTTTCCCTGAAGCAGTTGACGATGTACGCGGAATCGCTGTACAGTTTCACCTTGCACGGTTCCTTCAGCCGTTTGAGCGCTTCGATCGCGGCGGTCAGCTCCATCCGGTTGTTGGTGGTCACCCGTTCGCCGCCCGATATTTCCTTCGTCCTGTCCCCATATATCAGCACGGCTCCCCAGCCGCCCGGGCCTGGATTGCCGGAACAAGCCCCGTCCGTGTAGATCGTCACTTCTTTCATGCGTCCCCCCCTCTCTGCGTTCCATTATAACAGCTTTTGATAACAGCTTTTGCAACCCGTCCCAGGTAAGCTGGCCAATTTTCAATCGCTGTCAAATCGTGTGCCGCAGGAGAGCCAAGATCGTAACTGCGAGCGCAATCACGGCCAAGCCATACGCTCCATACGCTCCCATCCTGAGCCGCTTGGCCGCCATCCACCGGCCAAAATTGATCGTGTAAATCGCGACCCCAACCGGAATCAGCATCTGCGCAATCCAATAGATCCACTGCATTGTCTGTTTCCTCCACTTACCGCGAATTGAAAGGAGCCAACTGGGTACCGATACGCCGCAGCTGCAGATCGACTTCAACATTCACAACCGCATCCCGCAACCGGTTGCGGTAATCGAATGCCCGCATCTCTGGCAGCGTCGCAAACTGTCCCCGTATCCGCTTAAAAATGCCAAACGGATCGGCCTGGTGCTCGCGAAAAACCCGGTTAATCATCGCTTCCTGCCGGGTTTGCAGCCGCTCCCGAATCGATCGTTCGAGGATCAGCAAATTTTCCGGGCGGGTATAGTCGATGTGCGACTGAGTGCCGATCAGGTCTCCTTCCAGCCGTTCCCTGATTTTGATGCGCATCGGATTGGCATGCAAATCGACGTCCACCACCGGCGAACGGGCATGTTTCAATTCGACGCTGACATACTTGTCCTGCACCAGCGGATCGGAAAAATCCATCTGCGTCCGCAACAGTTCCCCGCGAACGGTTAACAGCATGCGCGTGTCGATTCCATCGAGCGTGGTCACCAGGCGATCATTTCTAAAAATCGCTGTTCCGACAAAATCGAGCGGATTGCCGCCCTGCCGCACCACTTCCCCCGGGCGAAACGACAGATTGGTCTGTGCGCCTTGTTCCCGCGAACCGAATTCCCGGTCGGAACGATCCTCCTGATAGCGGTTGATCGCGATCGTCGGGGCAAATGCATCCTCGTTCGGTGCCTCCATCGAAACGACAAATTCGTGCAATTTCTTGTTGGCCGTCAGCCCCGTGTGGCGGCCAACATCGTCAAGCGACTCGGTCAACCGGGTGATCGACTGTTCGAGAATCGGCTTGTTCGATTCATACGCTTGTCTGACGTTTCCCTGTACGATAAAAATGGTGATCGTCCGGCGGAATTCCCGCAGCCGCGTCAACGGCCGCAAGTATTCGATCACCCCTTCCCGCGCCAGCGAATCGCCGATCACCAGGTTCGCCAAATGGATCAGCGAGATTCGGCGTTCGACCGTGGTATTCAACAGGTTCAACGCTTCCGGTAGCGAGTGGGCGCGAACCGTCACCGGTTTCTCACCTCCGGCCGCCTCCTCTTTGCCGCCTCCACCGCCGCCTCCCGAGCCGTCGGCCGATTTTCGCGGGACCGCAATCCTGGCCGTCACATCGATCGTGTTATCCGGACCTTTATCCAAACCGAGGGAAACGACAAACGCCAATCCTTCCAGCTCGACCCGGTCGTAACAGCCGGTGACCGAACCGGCCAGCACGCTCACCAGCAACAGACTAAGAAGTCGGCGAAGCCTGTTCATCCGCTGTTTCCTCCTTCCTGCTTCGGACGCCCACCCATAACAACATGACAAGCGGCAGCGCGATGGCGACCACCCATCCCCAGCGGAGAACATAGTGAGTGTTCAGCGCCATCGTCTCCGGCAGATTCCTGGGGAAAAACGCCAATGCATAAACGATCAATGCCACAGGAAACACCAGCGGGCGGTTGACCGGCATTCGGAAGGCAAGTGCGATCAGATAGGTGCTGATCCAGACACCTGCAGCGATTTTGATGAGCGCCATTGCCATCCAGATCAAAACAAAGGCGGCCTCCAACCGTTGCATGAATCGCCCGATGTAAATCAGCCTTCCCAACTGATACAACGGGAACGGAACCTGGGCGCCCGCTTCCGGGGGAAACACCAGGGTGAACGCCAAAGTGACAGCCGAGTAGATCAAGCCAACCGCTACGGTGCTCCAAAAGCCGATTTTGACCGAATCAGCCGGATCCCGCAGGCGAGAGGCAAGAATCGCGAGCAGCAGGATGTTCACAAACAACCCGGTGAAAATCCAACCGCCGTAAAGCAGGTGCGGCAGTCCGCTCCCCCATATCGGCAGCAGATATGCGGGATTCATCCAGTTGGCGTTGAGAACGAGCAATGCGGCCAGTCCGAGCAGCAGCCAGGGGGTCAGCAGCCAGGAGACGCGGGACAGCCCTTCCACTCCCTTATAGGCGTAATACACCACCGTCAGCAAAAAAGGGACCGCCACAAACGAGATGGGGGATCGCGGCAAGACGGTGGTGATGGCCGTCTCAATGAACAGTCTCATCTCACTCGCCGTATTCAGTACAATCACAACCGGCAGGACGAGTCCAAAGAGGACAGCGGCCAACGCCGCCCCCCGTCGCCGGCCGGGAACCACCACCTGACCCTTGCGGCGGGCGAGAACGGGACCGACCGCCGACCAGACGAGCAAGCAAAAGCCCATCGAAACCAGCGGGATCATCCAACCGGCCGAACCGCCGTACAACACCAACTGTTGTGGGTAATTGAGAAATATGTCGGCGACCGATGCGATCACCACCAGTGCAAACAGCTCAAACCGTCCCAAATGTCCCGTCCTAACCATCCGTTCCACCGCCTTTGTCAGTCGCCTCCCTGTTTTCCGTCCGATTTCCCGTCTCTGCCTGTTGCCGCTTGCGGACGGTCGGATCCCATGGACGTGTGACATCGCGCTGCCGCCTGCGATCCTGCGGATACAGGGGAGCGGGCCGTATTTCCTGTGCATAAACCGGCCCGCGCAAGATCACGTCTGGGGAAGACGACTTGTACGGGGCTACCGGTGACAGCATCGGAACCCCGAACGACTTGAGGCAAGCCCAATGCATCAGCAACACCATCAGTCCCAGGATAATGCCGTAAAATCCCCATGTGCCGGCAAGTACCAGAAACACAAAGCGCAATGTGCGAATCGCGAAGCCAACGTTATAGTTTGGCAGGGTAAAGGAGGACAAGGCGGTCACCGCGACGACGATCACCAACAGCGGGGATACGATTCCTGCCTGCACGGCCGCCTGGCCCAAAATCAACGCACCGACGATGCCAATCGTTGGGCCGATCACATTCGGAATCCGAATCCCCGCTTCCCGAATCAGCTCAATCGCCAATTCCATCAACAACAACTCGACCACGGCCGGAAACGGGACCCGTTCCCGGGCGGCCGCAATCGCCAGCATCAGATCGGTCGGAATCATCTCCGGGTGATAATTGGTCACCGCAATATACAAAGCGGGCAGCAACAGGGCGGTCAAAAATGCCGCAAACCGGATGACGCGAATCATCGATCCGAACGGAGCCCGAATGTACGCATCTTCCGCCGTGTGCAGCAACGACCAGATCATCGCCGGCATAATCAGCACGAACGGACTTTGTCCGACAAACACGGCCACATACCCTTCCGCCAGTGCCGCCGCCACCCGATCGGGCCGTTCGGTCGACAGCATCCGCGGAATCAGCCCGCGCGGCGGATCTTCGATGAACTGCTCAAGCACGCCGCTGTCCTGCAAAAACGCGACTTTCACCGCTTTGATACGCCGTTTTACCTCGTGCACCAGTCTCGGATTGGCGATGCCGTTAACATACATTACCGCAATGTCGGTACTCGCCAGTTCCCCCACCTGCATCATTTCCGTAATCAACCGTTCCGTGCGCAGCCGCGATCTGACCAATCCTGTATTGGTGCGCAGATTTTCGGTGAACGCATCATGCGGTCCCCGCACCACCGATTCGCCTGTCGTTTCCGCGACGCTGCGGTGCTCCCACCCCTTCGACTCGACAATCAATGCTTTTTCCGCACCGTCAATAAACACGGCCGTCGAACCGGCCAAAATATTTTTCGTCACATCCTCCCATTTGTCGTATTCCATCACCTGATTGCCCGGTAACAGCTTCTCCTTGACCGTTTGCAGACGGTTCTTGACTCCTGTGTCAGGCGGAATCGAAGACAACAACATCAACGGTTCGAGGATGTGGGAGTTGATAATTTCCTTGTCGGCCAAGCCTTCCATGAATACCGCAAACGCTTTGATCGGATCTTCGCGCGAGATCGTGAAATCGCGGATGATCACGTCCGCGTTTTGCGGGAGATGAAAAATGTTCTCAACCAGCGCCCGGTTGATGTGCAATTCGTCCGACAGTCTGTCGGGAACCGGCCGATTTTTCGCCTGCTCCGCTGCTTTTTTTTGCTCGGCTTCATCCTTTTCGGCTTCGGCTTGTTTCGTTTCTTCCTGCTCCCCAAGCTTTTTCACGGGAATGAGCTTTTTGGGTTTCACTGTTTTGGCTGTTTCCGTTTCGCCCTCCTGCTCGGGTTCCGCCCGCTGCTTGCGGTGCTCGGTCTGCTTCGGCTCACGCAGCCGGTCCGGCTGGCGCTTGGGCGGTTCATCGTCGCCGTTTTCACGATCCGGAGCCAGGGAGAAATCCTCATCCACAATCGAATCATCCACTGTCAGGAGACGGCCGATTTTTGACCAGACAGACATGGAGGCACCTCCCTTACACCAAATGTATCCCTATGGTTTCCCCGTCTTTGGCTGCCCATACATATTTTGGCGGCAATCGGCTCACGCTACAGGTAACCCAGTACGGCGAACCGCCTGCCAGACGGATTTTGGCGGAACTGTCGCCGGATCGCAGCATGAAAGGAGTTTCCCTATGCGTCCCCGAACCTACATACTCGCGCTTGTCGTATCGCTGTCGGTCGGCGCAATGCTGGCCGCCTGCCAAAAAGGGCAAAATGCAAATCCGGACACGAGCGACATCCGGCAAGCCCATCCGCCCGAAATGATTTCGCAGGGGATCAAGGCGGACTACCGGATTGCCGAAGAATTAAACAAAATTCCCGGCGTGCAAGGCGCGGCAGTGCTGATTCACAATGGGGAAGCGTACGTCGGCGCGCACGTGATCGGTGATGAAAAGCAGCCGGACGCGTATATGAAAAAGCCGTTTGGAACCTATTACCCGAACGGGGAACAACCCTTCGCGAAAGGCGGCGAACGATCCTCCCTTTCCGGAAAAGGCGTACCAAAGACCAATGCCCACGGCGTACCTGATACTTCGCAAAACGGGGTGACACAATCAGGGCAGAATGTCAACGAGATCCCCAATCGGCCGGGCGGAACGGCACCCGCTCAGGAAAAGGCCGGTTCCGCCACCGGCAACGTTGAACCGGAGCTGGTCCGACAGATCGAAGCCAAGGTGAAAGCGATGGCGCCAAATGTAACCAGGGTGTATTTTACGGCGAAACGGGAGGATGTCGGGCAACTGCAGGGCTATGCCCGGTATATCCAGGACGGCGGGTCGATGGAACGGTTCGCCCAAGCGTTCGACGACACGATCAAACGCATCTGGCCGACTGCGAAACCGTAAGTTGAGGGAACATTCCTGGGCATCTGCACATATGTTGGTTCTGATGAGAGGAGGGATCAACATGAGCAGAACCGATTCCCGCGAGCAAGCGTTGTTCGAACACCGCTTTTGGCTGCAGATTCTCGGTGACCACGCCCGCTTTATCCTGAACAGTTTATCTCCCAAGGAGATCGAGGAAATTCGGCGGGCCAACCAACTGATGCACACGTTTGACAGTCTCCTGACGCAAGCCAGACGGCCGTTGACAGCCCCTGAACTGGCCGAATTAAACGGGCAGGCCCACCGGTTTACGGAACAAATCCGCGAATTCAAGCTGCACCTGCTCCGCCGCCACCTGCAGGGAACGATCTCGATCAACCTGCCGCCGACTTTACTCAATCACATGCTAAATGAACTGAGTGAATACCTGACGATTCTGCACTGTCTGCTGGCGGGGGAGGCGCCGCCGCTGCTGCATCCTGTGCACCATCATCTGGTCTGGCTGCCGGACGCCGCCGGCCATGCCGCCACGATCAGCGATGCGACAGACATGGCGGAAAAAAGGATCATTGAACAAAGCGACCGCTTCACCAAACACTTTGAACAATTTTACCTGAAAGCGGTGGAAGTCGCCGGCTACCTGCGGTCCGGCCTCGACCGGTTCCCTGCTCTGGCTCGTTTTAACCGGGAAACGGAACTGGAGATCAAACTGTTCATCCATTTTTTGCGGGAAATTGAGGAAATGCGGCTGACCGACGAATTGCTGGGCACCATCTCGCCGCTGATGGCCGACCACATGGCGCGGGAAGAGTGCTACTACCTGATCAAATTGGCGCAAGTGTCGGAACTCACCCCTCCCGGTGCGCACCCTCCTCGCGGTAATAAAAATGTATGAATACCATGGAACCCCTGTGCCCGTCACGACAAGCACAGGGGTTCCGGCTGCTACCTTTATTAAACCGATCTCACACCGGCGGCTTCCTCCACACCTTCCATCCGCAATCCGAGCGCCGCAACGAGCGCCCTGATCTCCTGCATCAAGGACGCAAACTGCTGAATCGTTAACGATTGTGCTCCGTCCGACAGGGCTTTCGCCGGGTTCGGGTGCACCTCGATCATCAGTCCGTCTGAACCGGCCGCGATGCCTGCCCGGCTCATCGCCGGAACGTATCCGGCAACCCCCGTCCCGTGACTGGGATCGACGATGATCGGCAGATGCGACAGGCGGCGGACCACAGGCACCGCGTTCAGATCCAGCGTATTGCGGGTGGCCGTTTCAAACGTGCGAATGCCGCGCTCGCAGAGAATCACATTCGGGTTGCCCCCGCTCAACACATATTCCGCAGCCATCAGCCACTCTTCGATGGTGGCGGACAGCCCCCTTTTCAGCATCACCGGTTTGTTGATCCTCCCCAGTTCGCGAAGTAGCGGGAAGTTTTGCATGTTGCGGGCGCCGATCTGCACGATATCGGCATACTCCAGCACCAGATCGAGGTTTTCGATATCCATCAGTTCCGTCACGATTTTCAGTCCGGTCAGTTCGCGCGCCTCCGCGAGCAGTTTCAACCCTTCCTCGCCGAGGCCGTTGAACGCGTACGGCGATGTGCGCGGTTTAAACGCACCCCCGCGCAGAATCTGAGCGCCCGCCTGCTTCACCGCAAACGCGGTCTCCAGCAACTGGTCGCGGTTTTCCACCGAGCAGGGGCCCGCCATCACCACGATGCTGCCGCCGCCAATTTGCACGCCGTCCACATCGATGAGCGTCGCATCCGGATGAAAATCGCGGCTGGCCAACTTAAACGGATGTGTCACATGCACCACCGATTCCACGCCCGGATAACTGGTAAACGGAAATCCTTCCACATTCCGCTTGTCGCCGATCAACCCGACAATCGTGCGCTCCTCCCCTTTTGACACGTGTACCTGCATCCCCAACTCCTGAATCGCTTTTTTCAGCGTCTCCAGTTCTTGCTCGGTCGCCCCTTTGCGCATCACGATCACCATCGTCCCCACTCCTCTGCCATTTTTGTCAAATAAAAAACGCCCCTTCCGCACAGAAGGGACGAACTGCTGACGAGTCCGCGGTACCACCCTGCTTGATCGCCTCGTTCCGCGCCCGGCTTCCCGGCCCGCGCCAGCGGCGATCCGCTCAGCTCTTGATAAGGGAGAGAGTCTCCCTGTCCGCTCCCGAAGTGTAATTCGGTCTTGCCGCTCCCCCGGTTCGCACCGGCCACCGGGTCTCTGAATTGGCAGCATGGCAAGCCTACTCGGCTTCGTTCTGTGCAGACATTCACTTTCGTACTTAGACGCTTTTATGCGCTAAACTTATACGCAGTATAGCACCCGTGCGGGAAACACGTCAACACAAAATTTTTTGAATTTATGACGGCATAATCTCGCCGTTCTCATCGATGCGAATCGGCGTCCGGCAGAACATGCAGGCGTCTTCCCGCCCGAGAACCTTTGTCGTTTTGCCGCAGTTCGGGCACTCGACCTGCGGAATCCGCATCGAGATCGCACCCATCCGGAAATAAATTCCAATACTGACGGCGATCATCAGCAAGCCGACAAGAAAGAAAGCCGGCAGCAGCGATCTGACGAACACGCCGAGATACATCAGCAGGAATGCCCCAAAAATCAAACCGAGCGCCAGATTGCGCAAACGCACCAGTTTCATGCCATTCACCCTTTATGGAAGTCTGTAATTCATGCTACTGCATCCGATTGCGCTTGTCCACCCAAAAAAGCGGCCGTCAGGCGCTCAGCGACCGCTGCTGCCAGCGCCTGACCTTGGCCCGTCCGATATTCGCCGGATCGCGCAGCGCCTGCTCGATCAGTTCCCGCAGGAAAAACGGTTCGATCCGAATCTTCTCGCCGCCCGCCAATTCCTCGTAGACCCCGGAAAACAGCAGATAATCAGCCGTCACCACCCGATAGTTCCGATCGTCGTCGATCAGCTGTCCCGCCGCTTCAATCCGCTCAATCTGTCCTCCGGCGTCGTGCGTCACCCGCAAACCGGACAATGCCAGCGAACCCACTTCCTTGCCGCGAAACCCGAATCCCATTCCCCGCCGATGCGTGTAGGCCGGATCCAATGCTTTCTGCAGTACGCTTCGAATCTGCCGTCCGGACAGTTCCACCAGCACCGGGTTAATCGGCGACGGGCAGCAGGCGAGCAACTGCCTTCTTGTTAGCGGACCGGGTTCCAGTCCGAACAGAAACACGCCTGTATTGAGCAGCGCAAGTTCCGCTTCCGCCACTTTGCGCATTTCATCCGCTACCAGGTTCCCCAGTTCCGATTCGGTGTGAAAATGGTGATCCAGCCGCTCCGGCAGCCAGACGATCATCCGGTCCATCACCTGTTCCGCCTGTCGGCGGCCCGCTTCCAGGATCTGCTGCAAATCGGGATCGGCCGGAACCGCCTCATCCCGCGGAATCACCCCTCCGCTGACACCGCGCACCCTGCGTCCCGCCTCGTCAAAATCGATCACCAGATGGCCAAAATACTGGGCGAATTTGCCCGCTTGCGCAATCCATAACCCACCCGCCCGTTCCGGTTGTTCCAGCACGTTGTGCGTATGCGAACCCAAGATGATATCCACGCCCTCAATCATACCCGCCAGTTTGCGATCGACCGACAGGCCCAGGTGGGACAACAGGATCACGATCTCCGCCCCCCGCATCCGCAGCTGCCGGACCAGCCCCGGAATCTGTTCGAGCGGATCCAGCGCATGGGTCCCTTCCATGTGATAATAATCGTTGAATGGGGCGGTCACCCCGAACACCCCAACTTTCACGCCGTTGCGTTCAATTACCAGCGTATCCTGGAAAAAAGGGAAGCGGCCGCCCGTATCCAGGTCGCGCAGATTGGCTGTCACCACCGGCGTGGCGGACATTTTACAGAGCGCCTCCCAGTGCTGCCGGGGGATAATCAGCCCCTCATTGTTGCCGAACACCCACGCGTCATACTGCATCGCTTTCAACAAAGACGCGTTGACGAGGCCCATCGTTCCTTCCGTCTCCGGATACATCCGGTCTGCATGGTCGCCGATATCAAACAGAAAAACCGTTTCCCCGCGCGCCAGCAGGCTCTCCCGCAAGCGGCGAATCTGCGTCGCTACTTTCAGATAGTGGTCCAGGTGACTGTGCACATCGTTCGTATGGATCAGGTGCAGGTTCATGTTTCGCCTTCTCCCGGAAAAAGCATTGTACCCCTATTATACTAAGAAAACCCCGATCCAATATCGAGGTTTCCAAATTGCTGAAGCGGATCCCGCCTATTTGCGGGTGGGATCCACTTCGTCATAGCTCAGTTTGGTGACAGTTGTGAAATCGCCCCGCTCCACGTCCCGCCGCGACGCTTCCTTGTCCCACTCGTCCGCCCCGGGAGCGATCGTCGGTTCATCCGCGGCAGTCTGCCGTTCCTGGTCCATGCGAATCCCTCCTTCTCCCCATAGCGTCCCCCGAAAACAGGGATTTGTTGTGGTTTCGCCTTTGAGGAAAAAGAGGGGCTGACGCGCAACAGGGGTCACGCCTGTTGACGGGACTGCCGTGCTTCTTCCCGCAGCGCCCGCCGCAGAATTTTGCCGACCGCTGTCTTCGGCAGCTCTGTCCGGAATTCGACGATGCGCGGCACTTTGTAGGCGGCCAATTTTTCCCGGCAGAACGCGATCAACTCCTCTTCCGTGAGCGACCGGCCCTGCTTGACGACGACCACCGCTTTCACCGTCTCGCCGCGATACTGGTCGGGAACGCCAACCACTACGGCCTCCTGCACCGCCGGGTGCTGGTACAGCACCTCTTCCACGTCACGCGGATAGATGTTGTAGCCGCTGGCGATAATCATGTCTTTTTTTCGGTCGATGATATAGAAGTATCCGTCTTCATCCATCTTCGCGATGTCACCCGTGTACAGCCAGCCATCGCGGATGGTGGCGGCCGTCTCGTCCGGCATGTTCCAATATCCTTTCATCACCTGCGGACCGCGAATCACCAGTTCGCCCGGCTGATTGGGCGGCAGCTCGGTCGTTCCGTCGGCCAGGTCGACAATTTTCGCTTCGGTGAAGGCGATCGGCGTGCCGATCGATCCCGGTTTCCGCTTCTCGATCGGATTGAAATGGGTGACGGGCGACGCTTCCGACAATCCGTATCCCTCGATGATCGTCCCGTTTGTCTTCCGTTCAAACTCGTGCATCACTTCCACCGGCATCGGGGCGGAACCGCTCACGCACAGCCGAATCGAGGAGATTCCGTACTCCTCCGCCTGCGGATGGGAATTGATCGCAACGTACATCGTGGGAACACCCGGGAACAGCGTCGGTTTGGTCGCCTGGATCGTTTGCAGCACTTCCTCCAGATCGAAGCGGGGCAGCATCACCAATTGCCCGCCGCCGACGATCCCGCCGTTCATCGCCACTGTCATCCCATATACGTGGAACAGCGGAATCACCGTCAAGATCCGTTCCTGTTCCTGTTCGTTTCCCCCCATTAAAATGTGGCTTTGGTAGGCATTAACCACCAGGTTGCGGTGCGTCAGCATCGCACCTTTCGAACGGCCGGTAGTTCCGCCTGTGTATTGAAGAACGGCCACCTCGTCGGCCGACAACTCCGGTTGCGGAGCAGGGCCGGCAGCGCTGGCGACAAACGATTCAAATCCAACCGAACCGTCATCGTATGTTTTTTCCGCAGGCGGCAGTTCAACGATAATTTTCTTCCGCAAGTGGGCGGCCCCAGGAACTGCGGCCAACCGCGGCAACAAGGGAGCGTACACGACCATCGCCTTGGCGCCGGAATCGGTCAGGTAATGCTCAATCTCGCGTTCGACCGACATCGGATTCACCTGCACAACGATGCCGCCGGCCATCAGGATGCCGTAATAGGCGATCACATACTGCGGGCAGTTGGGCAGCATGATCGCCACCCGGTCCCCTTTTTCAATACCCGTTTCACTGAGTGCAGCGGCAAATCGCTGTGCATATCCGAACAATGTCCGGTAATCGATCTCGCGACCGTAAAAATAGACGGCGCTCCGCTCGGGAAACCGCTTACATGTTTGCTCCAGCATGTCGGGCAGCGTCAGATTCAGAATCCCCAGTTCGTCCAACAATTTCATCAGCCCACTACCTCCTGCCACAAGTTTCGCACGATCCATCCGGACCGGCCGCCAAAGGGTATCATCCAACGATAACAGATGATACTCTATTCTACCAATGTTTTAAAATTTTCACAATCATTCATCGATCGATTTGCATGCGATCAACGAGCTTCTGCCAGTTGCACCCATTGTACTGCAGCCAGCCGTAATCTCCCTTAAAAAAAATAAAAAATGCGTCAAAAGCCCCCATCTTTTGACGCATTCCCCGATCGACCCAACGGTCTTGTGATCTATCTCCAAGCTACGCTTCCATCGCGACGCCGCGCAGCCCGAGTTCGTCCGCTCTGGTTTGCAGCGCCTCGATGACGAACTGAATGTGCTCATCCAAATCGACGCCCAGTTCTTCGGCACCCTTGTAGACGTCCTCGCGCGAGACTCCCTTGGCGAACGCCTTTTCTTTCAATTTCTTCTTGACCGCTTTCACATCCACATCGAAAATGCTCTTGGTCGGCCGTACCAGCGCCACCGCCATGACAAAGCCGGACAGCTCGTCGACCGCAAACAGCGTCTTGTCCATCAGCGATTCACGAACCGCACCCGAATATTCCGCATGGGCCAGAATCGCATGGATCACATCTTCCGGATAGCCCATTTGCCGCAAAATTTCACAGCCTCGAAACGGATGGTCTGCCGGCGACGGATACTGTTCGTAATCAAAATCGTGCAGCAGCCCGACGATCCTCCACTTCTCCACATCTCCCCCGAACTTGGCGGCGTACGCGCGCATCGAAGTTTCCACCGCAAGCGCATGTTTGATCAAACTCGGGCTTTTCGTGTACTGATTCAACAGCCTCCATGCATCTTCCCTGGTAAACTGCATTTCCTGCACCTCCGCAGCGTTATTTTTGCGGCAATGTATAGAGCGGGGCCAGCTCAAATATTGTCTGGCGGGCTTTGTCGAGAAACGCCTCGCCCGACATCGCAACCGCTTCTTCTCGGGGAATTTCGATCCCCACAAGCAGTTCACCGTTTTTGTTGTGCATCAGCCGCCTGGTGAAGTCGCCGATTTTTTCGTCCATCTCCGTGTGCGGTACCGGTTCCGGTTTCACATGATCGTCGTACCACAGCATATGGGGCGGAATCTCCGCCTTGATCGCCGGCCAGTTGCGGGCCAATTTTTCGCCGAATTCCCGTTTGTTCACACATTCGTAAATGATCGCAAACTGCACAAAAGCGTGGGTCGCCCACAACCCGATCTGAAAATGGGGCATCATCTTGTACCCGCGCGGGTTGGCGGCAAAGCTCACCCAGGAATCGTTCGGAGGGTTGGTGGTCCGCCGCGCGTGCTTGGCCACATGGACAAAAAATTCTTCGCCGTAATGGGCCGACAAATCGGGTGCCAGCGCCGCCCCGATCGCTTCAAACTTCGGCCGGACCCGCGCCTTCAGCGCTTCCATCCGCGGCCCCAGCCCCTCGATTTCAAACACGGCAAAATCCTCTTGCTCCCATCCGGTAAACATCGCTTTCGTCCCTTCCTTTCGTCTATAATTGATGAAACAGCCGGGCCAACTCGTCGGCAACCGACCGCGCGGTGAACATCTCCGTATCGTTCTCGTCCGCCAGCCGCCGGTAGCGGTTCAGGTTCTCCACCATACCAATCAGTTCCGCCGCGATCCGCTCTGGTTCACGCGGATCAGCAACCGGAAATCCGTAGCTGCGAATCAGGGCGCCGGTCGTGCCTTTTTCCGCCGTTATTCCCAGAATCGGCTTTCGCGCTCCGAAATAATCAATCAGCTTGGAAGGCAGGAACAGATTGACATCGCTCGGCGCGTCGATCAGCAGCAAAATGTCGCTGTTTTTCATCTCCGCGAGGCTTTTCAGGTACGGAACTTGTCCAACCCGTTCGATCGTCGTGCTTAACTGCGGACCGAACTTGTCAAACAGCGGCTGCAATCGCCAATCCACGTTGCCGATGAGGCGCAGGTGAATGCGGCCAGCTACCTCAGGCGCCTTCTCTCCCACAATCTGCAGAGCCTGCAACAGCGGCTCCGGCGATCGCAGCCCGTAAAAATCGCCGATGTACGAGACCGTCAGCCGGGAATCCTCCCCGTTTGCCTGCGACGGTGTCCCTTCCGCCTGCCCATACAATTGTTCGACGTAATAATGCGGCATGATCACCGACTTGCCTTTTACGTCCACGCCGGGGTAGTAAGACGCCACCAGGTCGCGGATTTCGACCGTCGGAAAAATCAATTTGTCCGCCGCATGGATCACTTTCGCCTCATTCCGCTCTTCCACCTGGTGCATCCTGGCGAGCGGATACTGATGGTACGGGTTGTGCGCCCACGGGTCGTTAAACTGCGCCACCCAGGGAACGCCCAATTTTTGTTTGAACGCATGCGCCGCCAGATGGCTGACTCCCGGCATCGAACGCGAGTAGATCAGCTTGTACGGGCCTTTCGGTTTATGGCGCAGCAGTACCTGTTTCATCCACTTGTCGTTGACGTCGTTGAACAGGGAAGCCCCTTTTTGGTACAGGCGGCGGACGATCTTGTTGGCCGGTTTCGGGTTGTGGTAACGGTGAATCTCGACATTCTCCGCAGCCGTCCGTTCCGCCAGCGTCTCATCCTTGCGAAAATCAACATCGTCCCCGGCCGCCACCAGCTCGATTTGAAAATGGCGGCTCAATTCGGGGAGCAGCTTGCCGACCAGAATCGATTCCGCAGACAGAATCGGCGGCGCAAAATAGGAGATCATCAATATTCGTTCCATACATCCTCCTGTGAATCCCAGATTCAGAACGTTATAATAAAATCAACCGATTCGAAATAATGGGGAGGCGTTTCCATGCGCATCTTTCTCACCGGCGGCACCGGATATGTCGGACAAGCGATCCTGCAAGCGTTGTTTGCGCAAGGTCATGACGCAGTTTGCCTGGTACGGCCCGGTTCCGAACAAAAATTGTCCATCTCCACACCGTACCCTGGCAGGCTCACGATCCGCCACGGCGATGTCCTCGACCCCGATTCGATCGAACGGGCGATGGCAGGCTGCGACGCAGCGATCCATCTGGTCGGCATCATCCGCGAGTTTCCCAAACGGGGGATTACGTTTCCGGCCCTGCACGTACAGGCGACCCGACATGTGGTGCAAGCGGCGCAGCGGCTTGGCGTGAAACGGTATGTGCATATGAGCGCGCTCGGGGCCCGCATCGGTTCCCCGTCCGGCTACTCCCATTCGAAAGGCATTGCCGAAGCGATTGTCCGGGACTCGGGATTGGACTGGACGATTTTTCGCCCCTCCGTCATTTTCGGCCCCGGTGATCAGTTTGTAAACATGCTGGCCGATATGATCCGCAAAACCCCGGCCGTGCCGGTGATCGGCTCGGGGGAATACCGACTGCAGCCGGTCGCGCTGCAAAACGTCGCCGCCGGATTCGTCCAGGCCTTGACCATGCCGGAGACGATCGGCCGCAGCTACGAAGTCGGCGGGCCCTCATCGTACAGCTACAACCAAATGATCGACGAAATCGCAGCAGCCATCGGGCGCAAGAAAGCGAAACTGCATATGCCGCTCGCTCTCATGTTTCCGATCGTACGGGCGATGGAACGATTCGCTTTTTTCCCGGTCACTCGCGCCCAGCTCACCATGCTGCTGGAAGGCAACACATGCGATCCAACCGCCTATTATGAAACGTTTGCAATCCGGCCGATCCCGTTTTCGGAAGGGATTCGGCAGTATGTACGATAACGCGGATCGCCGCCGTGAATTCGCTCATACTCTATTTCGGGATCGCCTCGACAAGTTCCTTCAATTCCCGAAAAATCCGTGTCCCGGAATATCTTTCCCGCCGACGGCGCATTCTACAGATGGCGTACAGATACGCGCATCCCACACGCTGATGGATTAGAGGTGATTGCATGTCCAAGGCGGAGACCGTTTTTCAACATGCGGTGCTTGACGAGCATTCGGTCTGCAAGGTCAACAATTTCACAGGACCGGATTTAACCGCCAACACGTATTATTTCAAACCGGGCCAATCGCTTGGCTACCGGACCCCGCTAGGCGGCGATGAAGTGTTTGTCGTCCTGCAGGGACAAGGCCAGTTCTTTCTCAATAACGGGCAGGAAGAAGCGGTCGAGGTCGAGACCGGCTCGATTATGTACATCCCGGCCGGTGTCAAATACAAGATCACCAACGGACACGCGGGCGACATGATTTGTACGGCCGTTCAACACCCGCCGCACTAAACACAGCCCGGCCTGTCAAAAGCAAAAACCAGTACCCCGGATTCTCCTGCCGGTACTGGTTTTTATTTTACGCGGTTGACAGCGCTTTTTCGAGTAGATCGGGCAGTTCAAGCGTAAACCTGGAGTTCGGGTAGACAAAATCACACCCTGCCGCCGCCGCCTCCTCGAGCGCCTCCTTGTCAACATGCGGGCCGTACGCGATAACGGGAATTCTCTCAGCCTTGGCTGCCCGCACGATCTCTTGCCATCCCGGCTTGACCGCCGTCAGATCAAAGATCAAGAGCGACGGATGAATCTCCCGGATCTTCTCGGCGAGTTCCTCGTTCGATGCGACAAAGATCACAATCGCTCCCAATTTTGCTGCCGTTTCGCGGATTTTCACCGTGTACATCAGATTCGATACCATTCCCAAAATCGTCCTGGCTGCCCCCATTGGCCTCGCCCCTTCCCACATAGTGTCTGTGCTTCTACACTACGCGAATTACGCGAAAAATGCAACAATGGCTGCCGCGACGCGAAATGCCATCGCCGAACGACCCCCGCCACGCCAATCGCTGGAGCCCAATCGCCAACCGGGCACGCACACGGTTCCTTTTATAACGCGCACTCCTCGATTTCAAACCCGAGATCTTCGATCATCTGCCAGTCCGCCACCGGTTCCTGTCCGGCTGTCGTCAAATAATCGCCGACAAAAATCGAATTGGCCGCATACAAGCCGAGCGGCTGCAGATGCCGCAGGTTCACCTCGCGCCCGCCGGCAATCCTGATTTCCTTCGACGGATTGACAAACCGCATCATGGCGAGCAGCTTCAAACATTTTCGCGGGTTCAGTTCCCGCCGGCCAGCAAGCGGGGTTCCGTCAATCGGATTGAGAAAATTGCAGGGAATCGAATCGGCATCCAGCTCACGCAGGGCAAACGCGATCTCCACCGCCTCTTCGTCCGTTTCGCCCATGCCAAAAATCGCCCCCGAGCAGGGCGAGATTCCCGACTCTTTCACCGTTTGCACCGTATCCACGCGGTCCTCGTAGGTGTGCGTGGAGGTAATATTTTTGTAATTGGCGGCGCTTGTGTTGAGGTTGTGGTTGTACCGGTGGACGCCCGCTTCCGCCAGCTTGCGCGCATGCTCCTCGTTCAGAAAACCGAGGCAGCAGCAGATTTTCAGGCTGGTCGTCGCGCGGATCTCTTTCACCGCTGCCACCACATGGTCGATTTCTTTGTCGGTGGGCCGCCTGCCGGACGCGACAATGCAGTAGGTGCCCGCCTTGCGGTTAATCGCTTCCTGCGCGCCTTCCAGAATTTTTTCCTTCGTCAGCCAGGCGTATTTGTCGATCGGTGCCTCCGATACGATCGACTGCGAACAATAGCCGCAATCTTCCGGGCAGAGACCGCTTTTGGCGTTGATGATCATGTTCAGTTTCACTTTTTTTCCGTAATAATGGTTCCGGATTCGAAACGCCGCCTGCAGAATCTCCAACACCTCATCATCGTCCGCCTGGACGATCGCGAGCGCCTCCCGTTTCGTCACCGGCTCCCCCCGCAGCACCCGATCCGCCAGCGCCTGCCAGTCGATTTTTTGTGCGATTCCCTGTGTCATGTACGATCCCCTCCGCATGATCTATATGGCTTTCAACTGGAACCGGGACATGATTGTCTCAAGCTGCACGCATTCCGCAATCGTCCGCCGCACTGCAGAAGCCTCAAACCGCTCCCCCAGCCACGGCACCGTTCCCAGCACCGGCACGCGCGCCCACTCCTCGATCAAGCCCGGATTGGTTTCCTCCGCCACCCCGATCGGACCGCTGCCGAGCCCCGACAGGATGACGCCGATTACCTCGATCCCCCGCTGCCGGGCATATTCCACTGTCAAAATCGTATGGTTCACGGTGCCGAGATTCGGGCGGGCAACGAGTAGAAGCGGCAGCCGCAACCGTACCGCCACATCTGCCACGAGCGAATTTTCCGCATACGGGACGGCCAGCCCGCCGGCACCTTCGACGATCACAAACGAGTGGCGGTCGGCGATTGTTCGATACGCCGCTTCGATCTCCCGCAGCGTCAAGGACACCCCCGCCCGGCGCATCGCCACCAGCGGGGCCAGCGGTTCCTCGAACGAATAAGGGCAAATCAGGTCCAGCGGATCGTCCACACCGGCAAGCGCTTGCAACCTCGCTGCATCGCCTTCCGGATCGACCGTCAGGTGACCGCTCTGCAACGGCTTGCACACGCCCGCATCGATGCCCCGTTCCCGCAGTGCGCCAGCCAATCCTCCCGCTACAATCGTTTTGCCAATCCCGGTATCGGTTCCTGTCACAAGCAACCCGTTCATGCGATTCCGCCCTCCGTCACATCGAGTATCGCCTGTTCGAGAATGTCCAGCATTCCATCCAGTTCCTCATCGGTCGACGCGAGCGGCGGCATAAACACGATCACGTTACCCAGCGGCCGCAAGAGCATGCCCAGTTCCCGGCAGCGCCGACAGACGCGAACCCCGATCCGCTCTTCCCACGGAAACTCTTCTTTCGTCGCTTTGTCTTTCACCAGCTCGATGCCGACCATCAGCCCTTTTTGCCGGATATCGCCGACATGCTTCCGCTCATACAGCTTGGCCAGCCTCTCTGCCACCCGCTCCGCTTTCCGCGCCACTTCCTCAACCAGCCTGGTGTCCTGCATCAGCTGCAGATTGGCCAGAGCAACCGCGCACCCCAATTGGTTGCCGGTGTACGAATGGCCATGGAAAAACGTTTTTTTCTCCGCATACTCTCCCAGAAACGCCTCGTACACCTGATCGGTGGCGAGCGTCGCCGCCAGCGGCAGGTAGCCGCCGGTGATCCCTTTGGCAACCGCCATCAGATCAGGCGTGATCCCATCATGTTCACACGCGAACATTCTGCCCGTGCGCCCGAACCCGACCGCCACCTCGTCGGCGATCAACAGCACCTCATACCGGTCGCACAGTTCCCGGATTTTCCTCATATACCCGTCGGGCATGACGATGATTCCGCTTGCCCCCTGCACGACCGGTTCCACAATCAGCGCCGCAATCTCATGCGCTTTCTCCCGCAATAGCGCTTCCGTTTCTTCCAGGCAGGCTTCCGCACACCGCTTGCCGTGCGGACTCCGATATTCGTAGGGGTATGGAGCACGGTACGCAGGGAACAACAGCGGGGAAAACGCTTTGTGGTACAAATCGATCGCTCCCACCGACACGGCACCGATCGTGTCCCCGTGGTACGCTTCCCGCATCGTCACAAACATTTTTTTCTCCGGCCGGCCCTTATGCTGCCAGTACTGAAACGCCATCTTGACGGCGATCTCGACCGCTTCCGCTCCGGAGTCGGAGTAAAACACTTTGTTCAATCCCGGCGGGCTGATCCTGACAAGCTGTTCCGCCAGCAAAATCGCCGGCACATTCGCCATCCCCAAGAGGGTGGAGTGAGCGATTTTGCCCAATTGCTCCTGAATCGCCCGGTCCAGCTCCGGCACCCGGTGACCATGCACGTTCAGCCAGATGGAAGAAACGCCGTCCCAATACTCGTTGCCGTTCACATCGCGCAGTTTTCTGCCTTGCCCGCTCTCGATGATCACCGGATCATCCGCCACGTACTCTTTCATCTGCGTGAACGGATGCCACAGATACCGTTTGTTTTTGTCCGCCAACGTTTCATATGGAATCCCCATAACTCCCCTCCTGCAGCCGCGAAAAGTTAACAGTATGTAAAAATAGAGTTAACAATCCAATGATACCATTGGCTGAATTTGTCAAGCAAGCAAAAAAAATAAGACGAGCCGTCCGGAATTTTGTAAACCAATAAAAACAATCCAGTTAACATTAGATGCAAAATCAGGTACTATCATTACAAAGAAAAACGCATACAGGGAGATTCGGAATGGAGAACCAACTCAAACAAAAGTTTCTGTCGGAACTGGAACAGTTGCGGCAAATCGCCCAAAATAGGGGGCTGGCGGTGATCGAAGAAGCGGAGCAGCCGTGGTTGCAGATCGGCGGCAAACGCCTGCTGAACCTCGCCTCCAACAACTATTTGGGACTGGCCGGACACGAACGCCTGAAAAAAGCTGCCTGTGCGGCAATCGAAACACACGGGTGCGGCGCGACGGCGTCACGGCTGATCGTCGGCAACCATCTCGTTTACCGCCGGGCGGAGGAATCGCTTGTGAAGTGGAAAGGGAGCGAGGCCGGGCTGATTTTCAACAGCGGATATACGGCGAATATCGGCATCATTTCCAGCCTGGCGGGACGGGATGCAATCATCTTCAGCGACCGTTTGAACCATGCCAGCATCATCGACGGGATCCGGCTCAGCCGCTCCGAGTGTCAACGCTACCGGCACAACGATCTCGATCATCTGGAATCGCTGTTGAAAAAAACTACTCCATCCAAACCGAAGCTGATCGTCAGCGACACGGTGTTCAGCATGGATGGGGATGTGGCTGATCTTGCGGGTTTGGTCACATTGAAGGAACGGTACGGCGCCCTGTTGATCGTGGATGAAGCGCACGCCAGCGGCGTGTTCGGACCGTACGGAGAGGGGTATGTGCACCACCTGGGATTGCAGGATCGGGTGGATGTGCAAATGGGAACGTTCAGCAAAGCGCTGGGATGCTTTGGCGCGTATGTGGCAGGTGACCGCTGGTTGATCGATTACCTGATCAACAAAGCCCGCAGCTTCATCTTCACCACCGGATTGCCGCCGGCCGTTTTGGCTTCCGCGGCTGAGGCGATCGAACTGGTGCAGGAGGACTGGCAGCGCAGGCAGGCCTTGCAGGAGAACAGCCGATTTTTCCGGGAAGAACTCGCGCGGTTGGGCTTCGATCTGTGCAACAGCAGCACGCAGATCGTCCCGATCGTCATCGGCCCCAACGAGAAAACGCTGTTGTTCAGCCAAAAGCTGCAGCAGTTGGGAGTTGCGGCGATCGCGGTGAGACCGCCGACCGTTCCGGACAATCAGGCCCGCATCCGGTTCACGCTGATGGCTACTCACCGGCGTCAAGATTTGGCTGAAGCGGTCGAAAAAATCGCCCTGGTGGGCAGAGAACTGGGAGTGATTCGATGAACCACACGCTGCTGTTTCTGCTGCCCGGTTGGGGAATGCCGTCTGCCGTTTGGCAGCCCCTGCTACCCGCTTTGGAAAACTGGTTCCAGCCGGTTTGTGCCGATTGGCGCGATATCCATGATGTCGCAGGATTTGACCGGTATGTGGCGTCGCTGTTGGCAGACCATGCAGGTGACCGCTTTTCGATCATGGGGTGGTCGCTGGGGAGCTTGGCGGCACTGCGGGCCGCGGCACTTTTTCAGGAGCGGGTGAAGCATTTGGTTTTGTTTGGTGCGACCAGCCGGTTTGTCCGTGATGATCGGGGGGAGCAGCAGCTCGGTTGGCCGAAACGGATGGTGGAACGGATGAAACGCCAACTGCTGGAGAACCGGGAACAAACGCTGGATGCATTCTACCATTCGATGTTTTCCGGAGAGGAAATCCGGCGGGGACTTGACCGCCGCCTGATCGGACAACTGCAGGAAACGAATCGTGCGTTTTCCACCGACCAGTTGGCGGCCGGACTGGATTACCTGATGCAGGCAGATGCTGCAGACTCGCTGCCGGAAATTCGCAGTGCGGTATTGCTGATCCACGGCGAGGCGGATCCAATCTGTCCGGTCGATGGTTCCCGCCGCATCGCCAGCCGGGTGAGCGGCCCGGTTCGCGTCGAGATCTTGCCAGACACGGGGCACGTTCCTTTTTACACGCAACCGGAACGGTGTCTTTCAGCCATACGGGAGATGGTGAAATATGGAGACTGCGAAAATCGATAAACAACTGCTGCAAAAACGGTTCAGCCAAAACGCGAAAACATACGACCGCTATGCAAACGTGCAAAAAATCATGGCGCAGACGCTGCTCGAGCTGGCGTTTGAATCTTGTCGGGCGAAGGTCGAGTCGGCGAGCCGCTTGCACATTTTGGAAATCGGCTGCGGGACCGGCTTTTTGACCAGCCGACTGCAGCAGTGCTTCCCCAACGCCCTGATCACGGCGGTCGACCTGGCACCCGGCATGATTGAGGTGGCCAGGACGCGGGTCGCAGGCGATTCGGTCCGCTTCCTTGTCGGCGACATTGAAGAGATGCCGCTTACCGGCACTTACGATCTGATTATTTCCAACGCAACGTTTCAGTGGTTTAACCAACTGCCGGCCACTGTCCAACGCTTGTTTCATGCTTTAAATCGGCAAGGCGTGCTGCTCTTTTCCACATTCGGCAACCGCACGTTTCAGGAACTGCACGCCTCGTTCCAATTGGCGCAAGCAAAACAGGGTGTATCGAACCGGCATACACTCGGACAGCCATTTTACAGTCTGCCGGAATTGCGACGGGTTGTCACCGATGCGCTCAATCGGGCCGAATATCGGATCGATTGCTTTGAACGTACAGAAATGGAGAGATTCGATTCGGTCCGCGACTTCCTCACTTCCGTCAAAAAAATCGGCGCTAACAACAGCACTGCCGGAGACTATTGCATCCGCCCCCGGCTGATCCAGGACATGCTGGCGATCTATGAACAGCGATACCGGGACGGCCGCTCGGTCGTCGCCACTTACCATACCCTGTTCGTGCAGATCGCAAAAATCGGCCCGGCTGCTACTCCCACATGATATCGGATACGCCGTCAACCGCCTGCAGGCGGTCGGTAAGCTCCAGCATGTCCTGTCCGGGCGGCATGCTGATCGTCAATTCGGCCCGAATCAACTCCCCTTTTCCGTCATGCAAATTGACATGCCGGATGTTGCATCCTTCACTGCCCAGCACCGACGCGATCTGGCCCAGTTGTCCGGGGCGGTCTGCCATCGTGATGGAGACCGTCTTGTAACGGCTCGTCTTCCGGATGATGCCATACTCCACATACGGCAGGGCAAGTGTTGTGAACAGGACAAGCACAGTGGCGAGAATGCTGGCAAAATAAAACCCGGTTCCAACCCCCAGCCCGATCGCCATCACCATCCACAACGTGGCGGCGGTCGTCAAACCGGACACGACCAGATCGGGCCGCACCAAAATCGCCCCGCCGGCGAGAAACCCGATGCCCGATATCGCTTGCGCCGCCAGGCGGGCCGGGTCAAACCGCGCGTTGGGGTGGTCGACCAGATTGCCGAATCCATAGATCGAGATCAGCATGATCAGGCAACTGCTGAGACAAACCAGTACGTGCGTTTTAAATCCGGCCTGCTTGTTATGGTACTCCCTTTCCCACCCAACGATCCCGCCCAATAACAGCGCGAGCAGCAAACGTCCGACAATCGTGTAATAATACTCCGGCATCCAGCTCACTCCTTTCCGCAAACGTGCGCAGATTACAAAAGCAATTTTTTCAACAATATGGCGATTCCGTCGTTTTCATTCGACTCGGTGATGCAGTCGGCAAGTTCTTTCAAGCGGGAATCGGCGTTGCCCATCGCCACTCCGACACCCGCCCAGCGGATCATCTCGATATCGTTCTCCTCATCGCCAAAGGCGATCACATCCTCGCGTTCAAATCCGAATGTATCTGCCAAGATCTTGAGTCCCGTCGCTTTCGACACACCCGCTTTCACCACTTCGATCACATGGTAGGGAGTGCTCCAATAGCGGTGGGCGACCAACCGGCTGTAGGTACGGTTTAACGTTTCCCGCAGGGGTTCAATCTTTTCAGGGCTGGTGCGAATCAAAACGCTCGTCGGGTGTTCCAGCAGATAGGCCTCGATCGGTCCGACGCCGCGCGGCGGTACGCCGTCCGCCAACAACTCCATGAAATCGTCCACTTGCTGCACATAATAGGCGTCCTTGACCTCCACCATTACGTTTTCCACAGCAAATCGCTTGCATTCCTCCACGATCTGCAGCACCACTTCGCGATCCAGCGGAAAATGAATATCCCGTTCCGGACGGACGGGATCGTGAATCAGGGCGCCGTTAAAGTTGACCATCGGAGCGGTCAAATCCAGCTCGCAATGGTAGTGTACACTGCTGCGGGGCGGCCGGCCGGTGGCGATCACCACCTCATGACCGCGTTCCCGCACCTGCTGGATGATTTGCTTGGTGCTGGGAAGAATTTTTTTCTCGTTTGTCAACGCCGTCCCATCCAGATCGATTGCCACCAGGCGACGTCTCATAGCAGCAGCTCCTCTCCGTTTTCCGCTTTTGCAACAATGTACCGTTGATGCGCGCATGCGTCAAGCAGCCAGCAGCCCGTTTTTGCCACGGTGCAAGCGGGCTAGCCGCCACGGCTCGCGAAACATCCGGGCAACCAAATGCATGCGCAAAGCCCGCCCGCATGCGCGCGCATGGTTTCTGAAAATAATGTATCAATCTTCCAATATACGGACATAAAGATAGTATAAAAGGCACTTTGGAGGGATACTCAGTGGAAACAGTTGAGCGTTGGACAACGCGATCAGACGCTTGGACACCCGAAGACGACAACAAACTGGCGGAGATCGTGTTGCGCCATATTCGGGAAGGCAGCACGCAACTGAACGCGTTTGTGGAAGCTGCCAACCTGCTCGGCCGCACGCCGGCCGCCTGCGGATACAGATGGAACGGAGTGGTGCGCCGCAACTACTCCGACGAAATCAAACAGGCCAAGCAGGAAAAGAAAAGCCTGTCGACGTTGAAGGGCCACTTTGCCCGGCGCCGGACCTGGAGCCCGGACCTCGAGGACACTTCGATCGACGGGATTATCCGCGCGCTGAAACAGCACGAACGGCTCTATTATGAGTTGCTAGACCGCAATCGCGAACTGCAGGAGCAAATCCATTCGCTGCAGCAGGAAGTGGAGCAACTGCAAGCGGAAAACCGGCAACTGCGCGACCGGGAAATGTCTTCCGGCAGCGCGGCCGACCTGTTGTCGGAAGACTCAAAGACGCTGTTGAAGATCATGGAACGCGCCCGCAAGCTGCTGGAAGCGGAGGAGAAGTGAGCGAACGAGGCAGGCATTCCAAAGCCAACCGGCGGTTGCAAAAAATGTGCCCGGTTTTGGGAATGCCTGTTTCCTCTCTCCCGGCCTAATGACAGTACAGTTTTCCGGCACACGCGAGATACAACTGATAGCAGGCGTTCCGCCGGGGCGATCAGCCCAGCAGCGAGACGCCGCCGTCGACGACGATCGTCTGGCCGCGGATCATCCATGCTTCGTCCGAGCACAGGAACGCCACCACGTTGGCCAGGTCTTGCGGTTCCACTATCCGCCCCGCGGGTGTCCGCTTTCTGGCCGACTCCAACAGTTCCTCCCGATTGGGAAAATGGGTCAGGGCATCCGTATCGACCGCACCGCCAGACACGGCGTTGACGACGATGTTTTTCGGCGCCAGTTCAACCGCCAGATAGCGGGTCAGCGCTTCGAGGGCCGCTTTCGATACTCCGACCGTCGTGTAATTGTCCAGCACCCGCATCGAACCGAGACTCGATAGCGAGACAATTTTGCCGCCGCCCCGCTTTTCCATCAATGGAACCGCTTTTTGCGCGCAAAACAGCAGCGCCTTGGCGTTGATGTCGAGCGTCCAGTCCCAGTGATTTTCCTTCAGTTCCATAAGCGGCAACAACACGCCGGATGCGGCGTTGGACACGAGGATGTCCAGACCGCCAAATTCCGCTTCGATTTCTGTGAACATCCCGTCGATTTTTTCGAGATCCCCGACATTCGCCTTGATCAAATGGCAGCGCACGCCCCTGGCGCGGATCTGTTCAGCCGTTTCCTCAGCCGGCTTGCGGTTTCGAAAAAAATTGATGATCACATCACAGCCCCGGTCGGCCAGCGTCAACGCGATCGCCTTGCCGATCCCCCGGCTGCCGCCGGTGACAAGAGCCACTTTTCCTGTAAGCGATGACATATGTACCTCCTCTAAACATCTCATCCAGTGATGCAACCCATTATACACCATTTGCTCATTCCAATGAATCGAACGGCGGCCGCCGCTCGCGAATCGCCTGCAGCAGCGCCTGCAGTCCCGCTTCCGCCTGCCGCACGGTCTCCGGCGGATACCCCATTTTCCGGGCGTTTTCCGCAAATTCCTCCCGGTCCAGAACGTGCGGGCTCCCGTCCGCCTCCACATACACATCAAGATCGTAGTCGACAAATCGGACCTGCCCGGCCCCCGCGTCGAATTCGGGCGGTGCCGCCACGTTGCAGTACCATTCGGTTCCTT
This sequence comes from Effusibacillus pohliae DSM 22757, assembly GCF_000376225.1. Classification (NCBI taxonomy): domain Bacteria; kingdom Bacillati; phylum Bacillota; class Bacilli; order Caryophanales; family Alicyclobacillaceae; genus Effusibacillus; species Effusibacillus pohliae. Next base: position 54,640 of record NZ_AQXL01000129.1, on the reverse strand, counting down.
CCGGTTTTTTCAGGATAAAGGCGTTGTACCATTGCTCCGGATGAAAATACGCCTCCACCTCATAATCGCTCGTCCACACCGAACCGTCCTGCTCGCGTACGGGAGTCTGCGCCGGAATCAGCAGCCGCAGCGGCCGTTCTTCGATCACCCAGGCGGCATCCCAACTGCGATGTTTCGCCCTGTTATGTTTCGTCGTCAAAATGGTGACTTTCCGCATCGGACAAACACCTTCCCCATCCATCTCTGCCAGATACTGACCGATGATTTTTGACTAGCAATCTCGTATCATAGTAAATAGTTGACATAAAAGGGCCGTCCTTTTACTAAACCACGAAAGGAGGGATCGACTTGATCTGGTGGTTGATTCTGGGATCTCTCGCCTGCGTGCTCGCCTATTCCTATTGGAACACATTTCGTCCGGTGTTGCGAGAGGTTGACCTCGCGATTCCGGAAAAAAGCGGGATCAGCGAATTGAAAATCGTGCAACTGTCCGACCTGCATATGGAACGTCAGTCGATCTCCCCGCATCGTTTGCATGATTTGGTGGCGGCCGCCAAGCCGGACCTGATCGTCATGACCGGCGACTATCTGGATCGCTACCACAATATTGGAAAATGCCTGGAGTATCTGAAAGCGATCAAGCGGATCAATCCGAAGTACGGGATTTATATGGTGTTTGGCAACCATGACCATTACCTGGGCGAGCGGATTGACGAGTTCCAGCAGGCGATTGAGCAGACCGGCTGCCATGTGCTACGCAACGAATCGAGAACGATCGACATCGCTGGCAGCAAGCTGACGATCATCGGGATCGACGATCACTGTCTGGGCAAAAGCGATCTTGAGAAAGCGTACGCGCATGTGCCGGAAGACGGGGTCCATCTGGTGCTGGCGCACGATCCCAATACGATTCTCGCTATGCGGGACCAACACAAAGCTGATTATATCCTGTCCGGCCACTTCCACGGCGGGCAATTCAATCTGATTCCCTATTTGCATCGCGTGATGGGATTTGGCGAACTGCCGAAACAGGACATCCTGAAAGGCATGCACCGGATTAACGGCAAGCGGCTGTATATCTCGGAAGGTTTGGGACAAAGCGGACTGAACGTCCGCCTGCGCTCCCGCCCGGAGATCACCGTGCATACCCTGCGCACCGGCGCTGCGGCAAGACGGCGCTCTGCTAGCGCCGCCCGCGAATCGCTGCAGCCCGCTTGGGAGACGTTGTAGCTCGGATCGCGTATATCGTAGGCGTGATCCTCGAAGCTTGCCTGACACAAGATGTCAGGAAGTTCGGTCCAACTCGCAGACCGGAGGCGTGACTCTTTGGGTCGCGCCTTTTTTCGTGATTCGCCGACGGGACAGTCGAACTTGTACACAACTTTTGGTAAAATATAGAGGCATGCCAAAAGGAAACTCGGAAGGGGATCACAATCATGCAAAACTTGCTGAAGGGAAAAACGATCTTGGTCATGGGCGTTGCCAATGAACGAAGCATCGCCTGGGGCATTGCACAATCGTTACATAACGCTGGCGCCCGACTGGCGTTCACCTACCAGGGCGAGCGGGTGGAACGCCGCATCAAGGAACTGGTAAAAGACATTCCGGACGCGATCGTGCTGCCGTGCGATGTGACAAAAGACGAGGAGATCGATGCGGTCTTCGCCGCGCTTGAAAGGGAAGTCGGCACCCTGCACGGACTGGTTCACTCTTTGGCATTCGCGCAAAAAGAGGATCTGGAAGGAAAGTTTGTCGACACGTCGCGGGCGGGCTACTCGCTCGCGCAGGACATCTCCGCCTACTCGCTGGTGGCCGTCACGCAGCGGGCGCGCAAACTGATGAAAGAAGGCGGCTCAATCGTCACCATGACCTACCTCGGCGGCGAGCGGGTCGTGCCCGGCTACAACATGATGGGCGTGGCAAAAGCGGCGCTCGACATGTCGATGCGCTATCTGGCGGCCGACCTGGGACCGGAGAACATTCGGGTGAACGCCATCTCCGCCGGCCCGATCATGACGTTGGCGGCACGCGGCGTCCGCGATTTCTCCACCATGCTGAAGCTTGTCTCCGAAAAAGCGCCCCTGCGCCGCGGCGTCACCCAGGAGGAAGTAGGCAACACCGCACTGTTCCTGATGTCCGACCTCTCGTCCGGAATTACGGGAGAGATCATCCACGTCGACGCCGGCTACAACATCCTTGGGCTGTGAACCGGTACCCCGGGCTGTGAACCGGTACCCCCTGTGTCTCCATTTCACAGGGGGTTTTTCCGCCTCGTCTACACATAAAACACGCCCGGTATCACCCGTTCCGGGCTTTTCAACCGATACGCTCCGATCGACTCGTCATAATCGATCGTCAGATTTTCCTCCATATAAACTTGCGACGATTTGTCCACCAGTACGTGCACATTGCCGAACGAATACACGTCATCCTGCTTTCTCGGCTCGTCCAGAGCAAGATCGTACGTCATCGTCGCCCCTCAGCCGCCTTCCATCACCATCATCAGCCGTATATACACGTCCGGCTGTTCGTCGCTCGTCCACTCGGCCAATTTTTCCCGCGCCCGTTCCGTCAATGTGATCACAAGGCTCACCCCGCAATGTATAAACTATCCCTGAATGTCCCCAAGCTATCACAAAACCATGCAAGCGTCGGAGGTGTCGCACATGTATGCAGGCCGCAGGCTGGAAGAACTGCAAAACGCCCCGCTATCGAGTTGGTCATGGGAAGAACTCGCCTATTTCAAAAATTCGCTGACCGATTTGGAAGATTTTATAAGTGACGAGGGAGCCCGGCTGCTACGCCGGATTGAAGGCGAGATCCGCAACCGCGGCGGTCTCCCTGAATACGGCGGCAGCTATGACCTCCCGTCAGGCATCATCACCGATTAACCGGAAAATCTGACAGTCTGACAAGGCGCGACACGGCGCATCAGCCGGTGGCGCCTCTTTATGTAATGTACCTTACTTTTTTCAAGCTTGACAAAGCGGAGCTGTTGCCCGACAATTCTCGATATGACAGACTGCCGGATTACTTGATAAACTTTTTTTTCAGGGAAAATCCGCCGCCTGCCAGCAGCACGCCGAGCAGCAGAAACAGAACCCCGTACCCGTACATGGCTTCCGAAAACAGAATGCCAACCATCGCAAAGCTGCCCATCACCAGCAGCGTCAGGATAAAATAAGCGATTTTCGCTCGTTTCGACATTGTGTCAACCTCCGTCCCGATCTTCTGTCATCATAACATCGCGGTTCGCTGCCATCAACCTGGAATGAAAGAAGGCTTTCCAAATGAACGTACTGATCGTCTTACCGCCCAACCAGCCGCGTTCAGGCGGCAATGTGACATACTCGAACCGAATCAAAAAGGGGCTCGCTCCCCATGGCATACATGTCGAAATCCGGCCGCTCGACCATGTGCGGCAGCAGGATTTTCAACAGGCGGACATCATCCATGCATTCAACGCGTTCCGAACGGGCCGCTTCGTACTGCCGACCGTGAAACAAATGAAAAAACCCATGATTCTCACGATCACGGGCACCGACATCAACGAGTATATGACAAAAGAGGAAACACGGGACACCACCTACAGCGTCGTCGATTACGCGTCGCGGATTATCCTGTTGACCGAGTCTTCCCGCCGGGAGCTGCTAAAACTGGTGCCCGTCGCCGAACCGAAATCGTTCGTCGTCCACCTCGGCATCGACCTGCCGCAAGGCAGCTGCAAGCAGCGAGCCGATTTTGGACTGGCAGCAGACGACTTTGTGTTTCTCCTGCCCGCCGGCATCCGCCCCGTGAAAAATCCGCTGGCTGCCTACGAGCCGCTGCGCAGATTACAGGAATGCCACCCGGCCGTGCGGTTCGCTGTGGCGGGCCCGGCGATGGACCCCGATCTGTTTGCGGAATTTAAAAAGCGAATGGATGCGGCCGATTGGGCGATCTACCTGGGAGAAGTCGACCATGGCGACATGCCCGCGCTGCTGAGGTCGTCCGATGTGGTGCTCAACACGTCCAAGTCGGAGGGTCTGTCACACGCGCTGTTGGAAGCAATGTCGCTCGGCAAACCGGTGATTGCCTCCCGCGTGCCGGGCAACATCGACTTGATCCGGGACGGCGAAAACGGTTTCCTGTTCAGCCATCAGGACGAGTTTATCGAAAAAGCCACACTCTACATCGAAGATCCGCAATTGCGGCAACGGCTCGCCAACGCCGGTCGACGCTGGGTGCAGGAACGCTATTCGACCACCCGTGAGATCGAGATGTTCAAGCAAATCTACAATGACGTCATGTGCCGGGAGCATCTGCTGAATAACCAACAGGTTTTTTGATGGCGTTTCCCACTTTCTGCAGATACTTCTCTGCAACACGGGACGCCCGCTCCGGGTGTCCTTCCCGGATCGCCTCCGTCCATTCCCTGTAGTAATCGGCCACTTCCGTATAAGGCAGCACGGGAAGCGTCGCCCGAATCACATCCACCAGCGCTTCCGTCAACGCGTTCATCAGGTTCTGGATCACCGGATTGCCGGTTGCAGCGGCGATCGCCTGATGAAAGCGGATGTCCGCGCTGATGATATCTTGCTCCGTGCAAGCCCATTCGTACTCCATCAGCGCAGCCGCAATCTCCTCATACGCTTCGCCTGTCCGGTTGGCCGCCGCCCACCGGCTGGCGCCCACCTCGAGAATCGTCCGCACCTCGTGCAAACTGGCCAGATCGCTGCGTCCGATCAACAAGGCGGCTTGCAAAGGCGCATAGAGATGCCGGTGCAGATCGGCCTGCGACACAAACGTCCCGTCGCCTTGCCGCAGCTCCAAAAGCCCCTTGGCTTGCAGGGAAGACAGCGCCTCGCGGATCGTCGGCCGGCTGACGCCGAACTGTTTCGCCAGTTCCTTCATCGAAGGAAGCTTGTCCCCCGGCTGCAGATACCCCTGCTCGATCATCGCCTGAATGTCGCTCGCTATCTGTTTGTAAATGGCCCTGTTCTTCGATTGATCCCGTTTCATACTTTTATTTTACGCGCCCATCCCGATGATTTCCACTGCTTTTCCGGCAATTTCCCTACACAAAAAAGCCGCGTTGCCAGCGCCCGCAACGCAGCTTGCACACAATCAGCCGCTCAATCTCGCCGCAAGTTCAATCCGAACAAGCGGAGGATGAACAGGAACAGGTTGACAAAATTCAGATACAGGTTCAGCACGACGATCGGCACATCTTCTCTGGCCACGCCAAATCGCGTAATCTGGGAAATATCGAACAGCGTATAGCCGATGAAAATCAGCACGCCCAGCAGCGTGTACACCCAATTGGCTGTGCTTGAGAACGGGATGAACAGACCGACGATTCCCATACCGAGCAATGCGAGCAGTCCCATAAACAAAAATCCGACGAGGAAGCTGAAATCCGCCTTGGTGATCGAGGCATACAACGCCGCCCCGCCATAAGCGATCACCGTTACGGCGAACGCCGCAAGGACCATCGGGGCACCGATTTCGCTTACATAATTCCAAATCGCCGGGTACAACGTCACCCCCGAGATAAACGTGAACGCATACAGGAATCCGTATCCGACTGCACGCCTGCGGCGAATCAACATTGCCGCAAACACCATGATGATCTCCACCACCATCAACGGCAGAAACAGCTCACGCGGTACATACTGCCCGACATACAAGCCGACAGTAGCGAACAACAAGCTAAAGAACAAAGCCGGAAAAATCTCTCCCATCGTTACGCGAACGCCGGAAGTATAGGTGCGATCCATAACATCTCCTCCTCGGTGCTCTCAGAGCTTGCAGGTGTACTTGACATTTCATGCTGGTCTTTCAGGGGACTTTGCTGTTCATACATGGAACCTGCCTACGCTTTAAACCGCGAACCAAGCTTCGTCAGCAGCTTGGAAATATCCGAATCGAGCAGCGGCCGCCCTTCCTTTTGCAACTTCTCGCCGATCCGGCCCAATTCGTCGTAAATATAGGCCAGCACTTCGTACTTGTCCTGCCCTTTTTTCAATTCCATGCCGGCACTTTTCAACTGGTCCAGATACACTTCGCCGCCGCCTGCGGTCGCGGTGCCAGAGGGCGTCGACTTGTCATACACGGCGATGATGCCGGAGTTATTGACGATAAAATACACCGTAAAGTACGGCGAGTTGAAAGAATCCTCTCCGTAGACAAAACTGGCGCATACGCACCGTTCCATTTTTCGGACTGTAAAATTGACCGTTTGTTCTGCAGACATAAGCCCTCCGCCAATCAACAGGACGATTGCGGCCCATCCGGAACGCGGACCGTAAAATCATCCTCGAATTCATCATACTCGATCTCAACCTGACTGATGTGGGAAGCGGCAAACGGATCCAGGACGAACCGCAGCCCCTTCACTTCAAACTGCCGGTCGTGCGGTTGTGGCTCATCCAGAGCCAGCAAATACCGAAAACCGCCTCATCCGGGAGCGACCTTAATCCGGATGCAGAGGTGCTCCTCATTCTGCTCCTGTTGAATCTGCCTGATCTTCTCGACCGCCAGGTCGCTGATCTGAATCATGCCATCTCCTCCGTATGTCTATTTTAACACATTTCTGTAAAAAACCATATTTTCATGCGCTCGCGACCGCCCTCCAGCAGCTCGTCCAGACGCGCCCGCAGCTCCCGATAGGCGGCTTGTTGGGTAAGCCCCTGCACGATTGACTCATACTGGCCGATCGATTCGACGGTAAACGTCTCAAGAAACTGGTTCGGCCGTTGATTGCTTTCCAGCACAGCGAAATCGTCAAGCCCCGCCGCCCGCATCAGCTGTTTCCACTGCGGCGACCACCGCAGATAGGCCGCCCGTTTTTCCGGCAAAATTTTATATTCAAAAAATCCCCGAACCTGTCCCATTCAAAAACCTCCCTAGACCAATCCGGCCAGCGCTTTCGCCAGCTTCTGATGGGCGACCGGCATCGGAAAATCGGCCAACTGCCAAACCTGCACCCAGCGCGTATCTTCCGCTTCTGCAGCTGCCCCGCCGTTCGCTTCACATGTATAAGCCTGCAAATTCCAGCGGATGTGGCTAAACGTATGCTGCACATTGGCAAAATGGGACTGTACCCTGACGGACAGGTTCCATTTTTCGGCGAAAATGCGTTGAAGGGCCGCTTTATGCGACTCGCCGCCGGCCACCTCCCCGCCAGGAAACTCCCACAGTCCCGCCAACAGCCCTTGCGGCGGGCGGCGCGTGATCAGCACACGGCCGGCATTCCAGACGATCCCGGTCGCGATGTCAATCGGACGAGGCGGCTTTTTCTTGCCTTTGACCGGCAGATCTTCCTGCACCCCTTCCTTGTATGCGCGGCACATGTCGTGCACGGGGCAGCGTTCGCATCGAGGATGTTTCGGCATGCACACCCGCGCCCCCAACTCCATCAACGACTGGTTAAAATTGGACGCCTCCCCCGGCGGAATCAGAAACTCGGCCAGCGCTTCAAACTTCTTGCGGGCAGCAGGCTTCGATACATCATCTTCGATCAGGAAAATCCGCGACAGCACGCGAAACACATTGCCATCCACCGCTGGCACCGGCACATTGTAGGCGATCGACAGCACCGCGCCAGATGTATATCGCCCGACGCCAGGGAGGGCCAACATCTCCTCCTGCTTGTCCGGCACCCGGCCGCCATATTTCGCTTTCACTTCGCGCACAGCCGCCTGCAGGTTGCGTGCCCGCGAATAATAGCCGAGTCCTTCCCACAGTTTCAATACTTCCTCTTCCGGTGCATCCGCCAGCGCCTCCACCGTCGGAAACCGTTCGATAAACCGATTCCAATAGGGAATCACCGTCTCCACACGGGTTTGCTGGAGCATCACTTCCGATACCCAGATTTTATAAGGATCGCTTGTCCTGCGCCACGGCAGGTCGCGTTTCGCCTCGTTGTACCACGCGAGCAGCCGCTTGCCGACTTCGGCCGCTTCCCTGTAACTCACATCCACCATAAAGCAAGCCCCTTTCTCCCCTCATTATATGTGGAGAACAGGGGCTTGCATAGCCATCTTCACCTACCAGCGCAGCCCGTATCTTTCACCCGGCATGGCAACCGGCCCGGAATCGGGCTCCGCCAACCGTTCCTGTACCCGTGACAGCTGAAACATCACACCGTCGGCCGGCGAAACGGACTCGCCGGATTCCGGCACAACCGGCAATTGAAACAGCAAAAAATACCTGTCCATCAGCAACCCTCCTGTCAAAACAGACCCGTCGGTCGACCGGGAATCGTGTCTTTCCCTCTACACTGTATGCCGAACCGGGCCATCGCGTCCCAATAGCCGGCAACGGTTGGCAACCTCCGACTTACGCTTTCCGGCGAGGTCGGCCGCTTCACGATTTCTGTTTCCACATCGACCACCCGAATCCGATCACAAGGACCAGCCCGATCACAGGCCATTTTAAAACGCGGAACCAGTAAAAAAACGACTCCCAAAACGCGTGCCATTGTGCCAATGCTTCCACCCCATGCGGCGTTGTCAGCTTCAGTATACAAGCCGCACGAATTTCGGAAAAGTTACATTTGCGTTACAAAACGAGGGGAGAGTGGCCGCGTGCTCTGCCATCCGCACATGAAAGACGCCATGCAAAAAGCGCCCTGCAGCCGGAGAGCGGCGGTTGACGCAGCGGCCGCATCCCTGGCAAAAGGCGCTTTTTCGAAAAAGGCCAATCTTCCCGGTCAGGACAAAACCTGCCGAATCCGTTCAAATGCCCAGTCGAGTTCTTCCTTACGAATGATCAACGGAGGGGCGAAGCGAATGGTCGTTGCATGCGTTTCTTTGCAGAGCAGCCCCAACGCTTTCAAGTTTTCACAGTAGGGTCTCGCGTTGGTATGGAGCTCGACGCCAATGAACAATCCCCTGCCTCGGATCTCTTTGATCTTCGGATTTTGGATCTGTTGCAATTGTTTCAGGAAGTAATCGCCCAGTTCGGCCGATTTGCGAGCCAGATCCTCGTCGACGATCACATCAATCGCCGCGTTGGCCACGGCGCATGCCAGCGGGTTCCCACCGAAAGTGGAGCCATGCGAACCGGGATCAAACACTCCAAGGATCTCCCGGTCGGCCGCCACGGCGGAAATCGGCATCACACCCCCGCCCAGCGCCTTGCCCAGAATGTACATATCCGGTTTGACGTCTTCCCAATCGCACGCGAACATTTTGCCGGTTCGGCCGAGTCCGGTTTGGATTTCGTCCGCCACAAACAGCACCCTCTGCTGTTTGCAAATTTCGTACGCCTGCCGCAAATAGCCTTCCGGCGGAATGATGATCCCGGCTTCCCCCTGAATCGGTTCCAGCAAAAAGGCAGCGGTGTTCGGGGTAATCGCCTGTTTCAACGCTTCGATGTCGCCGTACGGAATGATTTTGAAACCGGGTGTCAGCGGCCCGAATCCACGACGGTATGCTTCCTCCGACGAAAAAGAAACGATAGTGGTCGTGCGCCCGTGGAAGTTTCCTTCACAGACGATAATTTCAGCCTGGTTGTCCGGAACTTTTTTCACATCGTACGCCCAGCGTCGAACCGCCTTGATCGCCGTCTCCACCGCTTCCGCGCCGCTGTTCATCGGCAGAACCATCGGCTTGCCGGTCAGCCGCGCCACTTTTTCATAAAAAATATGCAGTTGGTCGTTGTGGAAAGCGCGCGATGTCAACGTGACTTTGTCCGCCTGCTCTTTCAGCGCCTGGATGATCCGCGGATGGCGATGCCCCTGGTTGAGGGCGGAGTAGGCGCTCAACATGTCCATGTAGCGGTTTCCTTCCGGATCCTCCACCCAGATACCTTCTGCTTTTGAGATCACGATCGGTAGCGGATGATAATTGTGAGCCCCGTAACGTTCCGTCTGCTCAATCACTTCGCGGGTAGATGGCATGCGCCGATCCCTCCGTTCGGTTGTCACTTGCTGTCCTACTTCAGGTTTTCCGGATTGAGCGGTTCCAATTCAGACACCACGAAGCGGCCATCCTTGCGAATCAGGCGATCATCGAACCAGATCTCGCCGCCGCCGTATTCGGGACGCTGAATGCACACCATATCCCAGTGAATCGCCGATTGGTTGCCATTATAAGCGTCATCATAGCATTGCCCCGGAGTGAAGTGGAAGGAGCCGTCGATTTTTTCGTCAAACAGAGTGTCTTTCATCGGCGTTTGGATGTACGGATTGAAACCGATCGAAAATTCGCCGATGTAACGGGCGCCTTCGTCTGTATCCAAAATTTTGTTGATCCGCTCTGTATCGTTGGCGGTCGCGTTGACGATTTTTCCGTCTTTGAATTCGAGCCGCACGTTTTCAAACGTGAATCCCTGATACGGAGTCGGGACGTTGAATGTGATCACGCCGTTGACCGAATCGCGCACCGGCGCCGAATACACTTCTCCATCCGGAATGTTGTGCTCGCCGTCGCACTTTTTCGAGCCGATCCCTTTGATCGAGAAGGTAAGCTCCGTGCCGGGACCGACGATTTTCACACGGTCGGTGTTGTCCATCAGTTCTTTCAGCGGGTCCATCGCTCTTGACATCTTGGCGTAGTCGAGCGTGCATACATCGAAATAAAATTTTTGAAACGCCTCGGTGCTCATGTCCGCCAGCTGCGCCATTGATGGATTGGGATAGCGAAGCACCACCCATTTCGTCTTTTTCACCCGGGTGGAACTATGTACCACATGATTATAGAGAGAATTGTACATTCTCATTTTGTCAGCCGGAACATCGGACAACTCCGAAATGTTGTGGGCGCCGCGGACCGCGATGTAAGCCTGCATTTTTTCCATCTGGAACGTGTCGCATTCCGCCCAGGTCCGGATTTGCTCTTCTGTTCCTTCCATCAGCAACCGGCGAATCACCGTGGAGTCCCGCAGGTTGACATGCGGATACCCTCCTGCCCGGTGCACCATTTTCACCAGCTCATTCACCAGCGGCGTATCGATGTTGAACGCTTCGATCAGCACATGTTCGCCTTTTTGCACATTGCACGAATAGTTCACCAGCACATCCGCCAATTTTGTCAGTCGTGGATCTACCATCGCGTTCGCTCCCCTCTTTGGTTTTGGATTGATCGTGCGTTGCTTCCATGAACAGTTTTATTTTATACTACCGTGCTAATATGTTCCAGCGAGCAAACTCAACCGCTAATTTCCTGACATGCATCTCCTTGATTCGAGCACACTACTGATGAGGAGGTGCTGTGTATGTGGGAAATGGTCTCGAACATGATTCCGATGGCCAATCGGATGATGCCGGGACGTCGGAACCGCGGGATGAACACAGCAACAGCCATGCTGATTGGCGCTGCGGTTGGCATTGCCACCTGGGAGGTGGTGCGCCGGACCACCCCGATGGGCAACCTCCGCGGTGTCAATGACAAGGCACTCTCCGACATGGCAGAAGAGGTTATGGATGCCATCCAGTAACCGCCGGACACAAAAAGAAGCACGGGGAGCAGTTCCCGTGCTTCTTGTCAATCTGTTACGCGCAAATCTCGTTTCATTAGCAGTATTTAGCAATACGGCCAATCTGTTCTTACCTGATTGCTTACAGGTTGGCGTTCAGTGTAATGGCCCCGTCTTCCGTTCGAACAAATACAGGGAAGGTACCTTTCCCCATTTTTTCCGTAACTTTCGATCCGTTGGGCGAAGAATCCGACTTGGTGGGGCCTTTCACCAGGCCGCGGCTCGACTCGCCGACAAACTCGAGATTCGACTGTTCGGGTACGCGGATCGATACCATGCCGCGAGCGGAACTCAGCATCCAGGCGCCGCCCACTTCGCTTTCGACCGTGATGCCCCCGGTGCCGGAGTTGAGTGTAACCGCTTTTTTCAGATGGGACGCTTGAATCGGACCGTTCTCGACGCGGGCGTCGACATCACCCTGTACCGAGTCGATCTGCACCCGCCCGTTTTTACAGACGATGCTGAGCGATCCCCCGATATGGCTCGCCCGAATCTGCCCGAATGTATTTTCCAGAACGGCCTTGCCTGTCACCTGATCCACTTCCAGGCTGCCTGCTTTCGTCTTGATTTCCAAGTCTCCCTCGACGCCGTTGACGGTCACTTGACCGTTATCATCGGCAATTGTCGCCTTTCCTTTAATCTGGCTGACATTCACATCGCCCGATCCGGTGCTGACCACCACGTCACCGACGTGATCCTTGACCGATACATTTCCGTTATGGGACAGCACCTGCAGGGCAATTTTTGCCGGCACAAAAATTTCCAGATCAACTCCCGTTATCTTCGACGACATTTCGAGCGACGGATCCACATCCACCCGAAACGTCGCCCCTTGCGTGACGCGGGGAGTGCCTTTTTTTGCCTCGTCGTTCGCCTGCTGGGCGTTTGCGTTTCGGACATGCACTTTCGTCTTGATCAAGATCGATTCGCTGTTCGATTGGCTTACCTTGACGGCGCCCGTGCGGCTATAGACCTCAAGCCGCTGCATATCTTTTGCCGCGAACCTCGCATCGGGCAACTCCACCGTTTTGTCTGTCAACGCATCGCGCACGTTGAGCAGGCTCGTTTGCACCATGCCTTGCATTCCCAGCATCGTCTGCTGCGAGTAAAGCGCGATTGAGAAGATCCCCACCAGACAAAGCAACGCGATGCTACGGGCGTCGACGCGAATGTCTTCATCCAGCTGTTGTTTTTTCACACAGTACAGACTCCACAAGAGTTCCGCTCCCAGTCCCAGAATCACGACTGGCCAAAACGGCAGGATCCGCGAAAACACCGGCTTGCCGAACGCCTGGTCAAGCAGCAGCAAAATTCCCAGAGCCAGTAATGTGAGAGCGCTTGTGAGAGTTCCGACTTTGCGCATTCCCGGTCTCCTTCACCCACTTGGCTTATGCAAACACTGGCTCTTTAAAATCGGCCAGTTTTTTCAGCGACTCTTGTTCCACATCCGCATGCAGGGAGTTTCCGTGCGCATCCATGGTAACGATGGCGGCAAACCCTTCCACCTGCAGATGCCACATCGCTTCCGGTATTCCGAACTCTTCCAGGAAGTGAACACCTTCGACCTCTTTTACGCACTTCGCGTAATACTGGGCTGCGCCGCCGATCGCATTCAGGTAGACAGCCCCATGCTCCTGCAGGCCAGCCAGCGTTTTCGCTCCCATGCCGCCTTTGCCGATGACAGCGCGAACGCCAAATTTTTTAATAATATCAGCCTGATACGGCTCTTCCCGAATCGACGTGGTCGGTCCCGCCGCCTTCACATGCCATTTGCCGTTTTCGTCTTGCAGCATCACCGGACCGCAATGATAGATGATGCCGCCGGCAAGATCAACCGGCGAGTCGTGGTCCATCAGATATTTGTGCAGCGCATCGCGGCCTGTGTGTACCGGGCCATTGATGATCACCACGTCGCCCACTTTCAGGCTGCGGATCTGCTCTTCCGTGACCGGCGCCTGCAGCACCACCTGGCGTCCGCCGCCGGCTACCACCCCTGCTTCCGCCGCCGGTTGCTCCGCCACAGCTTCTTTGTAAATCCATTCCTGAATCGCGCCCGTGGCAGGATCGATTTTGACACCTTGCCGCCGGAACGCCCAACAGTTGTAAGCAACCGATACAAAGAACGAAGCCGGCAGCCGATTCATCACACCCACTTTGCAGCCCAACAGCGTAATGTTGCCGCCAAAGCCCATCGTCCCGATGGAAAGCTGATTGGCATGCTCCATAATGTATTCTTCCAGCTTTCTCAAATCTTCGTTCGGATTGACATCATCCACGCGCCGGAACAATTGCTGCTTCGCTAGCGCATAACCGGACGTCCTGTCGCCGCCAATGCCAACACCGATGAAGCCAGCCGAGCAGCCCTGCCCCTGCGCCTGCCAAACGGCGTGCAAAATGCATTTGCGGATGCCGTCCAGATCGCGTCCCGCTTTGCCCAGCCCTTCCAGTTCGCAAGGGAGCGAATACTGAATGTTCTTGTTCTCGCAGCCGCCGCCTTTCAAAATCAGGCGGACGTCGATATAATCGTTCTCCCATTGTTCAAAATGGATCACGGGCGTTCCCGGACCCAGGTTGTCGCCCGAGTTCTTGCCGGTCAGCGAATCGACCGAGTTGGGGCGCAGCTTGCCCAGTTTTGTCGCTTCCGCGATCGCTTCCTGGATCGCTTTTTTCATCTCGATCTGGTTGGCCCCGACCGGACAATGAATCTCGAATGTCGGCATTCCGGTATCCTGACAGATAGGCCCTTCCACTTCTTCCGCCATCCTGATGTTCTCGGCGATGGTGGAAAGCGCCAGCGACGACCGCGTGCCCATTTCCTCCTGCAGGCGGGCGGCCGCAATCACTTTTTTCACGTCAGACGGCAAATTGGTCGATGTCTCAATAATCAGCTTGAGCATGCTTTCCTTAAATTGTTGCATCGTTGTCCCCACTTCCCTCTCAGTGCCGTGTCGCATTGTTTCTCTCCCAATATCATTACAAGTATAGCACACCCGCCAGCAAGCGGGCAATTAACATGTTTAAGTATTGTTTATAATTATTTAATGATTGCTTGGTAGCCGATTTTCCATTCATCCACCGGCACTTGATCGATCGGGCAAGGGCGGGAAAAATAATAGCCCTGCCCGTATTCGATCCCGATCTCACGCAGCTTCTGCAGATCCTCCAACAGCTCAATCCCTTCCGCAATCAGTTGCATGTTGAACAAATCCCCGATTTGCTTGAAATTCTCAATCATCAAGCTTTTCGCTCCGGATTTGTGGAGATCGCGCACGAGTTCCATGCAGATTTTCACAAAATGCGGCCGCATCCGCATCAGTTCCACCATGTTGGAATTGCCCCGGCCGAGATCGTCCATTGCGATTGCAACGCCCAGTTGGTCGGTAAAATGCCGCCAGGCAAAACCGGACGGCATGTGCTCGGTGACTTCCAGAACGACGGTATCCTCGCACGAAAACTTGAAAATTCTTACCGTTTGCTCGAGCGTCTGTTTCGAAACGTCCGCTTCAATATTGAAAAATAGTCCTTTTTCGAGAAACGGTTTGATCGTCTGAATCTTCTGGGTCAGCTTCCTGCAAGACAACAGCGTCAGTTGTTCCAAAACTCCATATTGGCGGGCAAGACTGAACATTTCGTCCGGCCGCAACACTCCGCCGGGTGCGCGGCTCAGAATTTCCACCGCTTCCACCCTTCCCGTGCGGAGGTTCACGATCGGTTGAGCTGCCAACTCGAGCGACTCATTGTAGAGCATATGAAACAAAAACATCGGTTTCAAATTTGCCGGAACAGATCCCTGATGCATGAATCCACCTCGCTGTAAACGGCGACCGGCCAGCAAAAAACCATTCCGCAGATTGCGTTCCATGAACCGGCCGGTTGCACAAATCCGCCTGATTATCCAAGCGGCCAGATGCGAGTGACTACGATATTCTTACTTCGCCAGTATGAAAGATTTTCCTTTCGAATTTTGTCTAACGGGAAAAATTTTATCGGTCAGGGACGCAGTTCCAGTTTCGTAACACTTTCGACATGAGCCGTTTGCGGAAACATATCGACCGGCTGTACATTGCGAATTTCGTATTTGTCAAGCAGGATGCTGCAGTCTTTCGCCAAAGTCGCAGGGTTGCAGGATACGTACACGATCCGCTTCGGCAACGCTTGCAGCAGCGCCCGCAACAGAGACTCGTCGCAGCCGGTGCGGGGAGGATCGACGACTACCACATCCGGCCGGTATCCTTTTTTTACAAGATCAGCCAGCACCTGTTCCGCCTGTCCAACGACGAACCGGGCGTTGCCGATTCCCGACCGTCCGGCATTTTCCCTGGCGTCCGCGATCGCTTCCGGAATCGCATCGATCCCCAGCACCTCTTTCGCCTGCGGCGCCAGCCAGAGGCCGATTGTTCCCACGCCGCAATACGCGTCCACAACAACTTCCTTGCCGGTCAGTTCAGCCGCTTCCGCCACCAGATTGTACAACTTTGTGGTTTGTTCCGGATTCAGTTGAAAAAACGCCCTTGGCGAAAGCGCAAACCGTACGTTGCCCAACCGTTCCTCAATCTTCTGTTTGCCCCACAGCAGAATCGTTTTCTCACCAAAGATCAACGGCGTTTTCGCCGGGTTGACATTCTGCATGATACTCGTCAAATCCGGCAGGCGCTGCCGCAAGCGCTCGATCAGCTCCCGTTTTTTCGGCAGTTCCTCCGTGCGGGTGACGAGCGTGAGTTGGACTTCTCCCGTTTCAAACCCGATCCGCGGCACGATCGTCCGCACGACGCCGGAATGCTTTTTTTCGTTGTAAATCGGTATGCTCAGTTCCTCCAGCGTATCGCGCACCACCCGTACAATCTCGTTGGTGGTCGGATGCTGGATGGGGCAATCGGAGGTGTCCACCAGCTTGTGCGTGCCGGGTGCGTACAGGCCGGCCATCACCCTGCCGCCAACGATCGTCACCGGCAGCTGAGCTTTGTTCCGGTACGCCCAAGGGTGGTCCATGCCGATCGTCGGTTGAATGGGCAAATCCTGCAAACCTGTATAGCGGGCGAACGACTCCCTCACCAGCTCCCGCTTCCATTCCAACTGGGCTTGATAATCAAGATGTTGCAACGTGCAGCCGCCGCACCGTTCATACACGGGACACGGAGGCTTCACCCGCTGCTTCGACTGCCGCACGATCCGCAGCAGCTTCGCCCGGGCAAAATTGGCTGCCACCTCCGTGATTCGGGCGACCACCTTTTCACCCGGCAAGGCACCGTCAACAAACACCACCTGCCGCTCGACATAGCCGATTCCCTCGCCGTTGATCCCCAATCGGTTCACGTCCATCGCCACCACTTCACTGGGCCGCAGGCGAATCGAGCCTGGGATCTGTCTGCGTCTGCCTGAGCGTTTTTTCGTTTGTAGAGTCATCATGGTGCCGTCCTTCCTTTCCGAAGTCCCCATCATTACGTGCCATATCCGCAACTGGTTCGGACCCAAGCTGACATACGTAAGCCTAGTATCACCAAGAAATCGCCAATGTTCAACTGTTTGTTTGCAATGAACCGGAACACCCGTTGCGAGGGGAGACCCCGGCAGCGCGGAGGCGAATCCGGAAGCACACTGCCGGGGGGGAGGACGGTGGTGAGGAGACTAAGAAAAACGGGGAGGAATCACGCGATCGAATGAGGCGGGATCGTACTACGTACGACAAATGTTCAGTCGATCGCGGGCGGGGTGAACTGACGTGTACAAATACTATACATAAATATTGCCGTAAATGCAATATTATTTTGTTGTGTTTTCTGGTGCTTTCCATCCGCTTTTTTTATACTCAAGATAGGACAATAATATGGCTCTATATTCGTATAGTTTAAGCAAGGGGGCAGACTGTGATGGAATATTACACGGTTGTGGAACTCGCAACCGTACTGGGAATCACCGAGGCGGCCCTCCGGCAGAAAATCCGGGCGAATGAAATTCCTTCCACGAAAAAGGAAGGGAAAATCGCCATCTCGACGGCCGATTTTGAAACCTATCTGGCAAACAACCGCTGCTGGGAGTTTGAAATCCCCGAATGGTCCCTGTACCTTGCACGCAAGCGGCCGATCAGACGCCAGTTCACAAAAGTCCAGGGAGCGCTTGCCATGCTTGAACAATACGGCATATCGATTGAACAACGCACGCTAAAACGATGGATTCAAAACCGGCAAATCAAAGCCTACAATCTGGGCGGTACTTATTACATCCCGCTTGAGATTCTGCAGAAAGAATTGACATGAAGCGCGTTGGAGGGATCGAGTTGAGCCCGATTTACTGCACGATCGAGCAGCTTTCCAAGCTGTTTCGGGTGGATTATTCCTCGCTGTTGGGGATGTTGCATCGGGATGCGGCGAACCATCCGGAGGTAAAAAAATTCAACCGATACGTCTTGTCCGAGGTGGCGGCGTTGCACAAAACAACCGCGGAACCGCTCGAAATCGATCTGGACACACCGTTTCTCACTTTGTATGAAGCGCAGGCCATTTTGTCGGAACAGCTCGGCCCGATGGTCTATTCGACCGTTCTGCGGAAAGCAGCGAAAGGGGAAATTCCCGCGTTAAAATTCGGGGATACGTATCGCGTTCCGGAGCCGATTTTGCTCAGGTATCTGCAGGAAAAAAAGATCTCGTACCGCGCCCGCAACCCGCAGGCAAAACGCGATTAAAGCCGCGGCACGTCCCGCAGAAAATAATAGATTTCCTGCATCCGCTTCGATTCCCTGACGCGGGTGGCGGCAAAATGGCTCCACAGGATGTCCATCATTCTTCCCTCATCATACAGCTCACCGTTTCGGATCACCAGCGGCCTGGCAAGACGGCCGTCTTTTTTTACGATCAGCCCCAGCAGGTCGCTCGCATTCGTCTGGATGCTGCACATGCACTCCAGCAGTTCGAACAGCCCCGCTTCGTCCATCCGGCAGCCCACCACTTTGCCGGCACAAAAGATGACAGACTTCCATCCCTGCCTGCCCCGCAACAGCAGTTGCGGCTTGTCCGGCGTCAGCAAAATCAGGTCGATCCAATCGTCCGCTGCCCGCACTTGACAGACGAAATCCCGATCCCACCTGGCAGTCAGTTCCCGGATGCGATTCTTTTCGAATGTAATCCGCACAGTTTTGATCTCAATCTCATAAGCCTGGCTGCCCGGTTGACTGCTCATCCTGTCAGGCCTCCACATGCATCTGAATTTTCCATCTACTTAACTACATGTTACATCATGTTGATTTAATTAATCAATACTGTTTTTGTTCTTCCAAAGTGTGCGGGCGCCCGCGAACGCTACGGACGACAAAAGCCGCCGGAATGGAGAGCACACCGTGCAATCCGGCGTCTCGACCATCAGGCGGCTTGACCGTCTTATCTCCCACGCAGCAAACCCGTTTTGGAACTGCGTTTTTTCGTCGGAACCGATTGTTTCAATTTTTTCGGCTGCCCCTTCTTGTTGAGAAACACTCCCATCCAGATGTCGTCGTCATATCCCTTTTCCGTCTTGATCGCCCGCATCTTGCGCCCTTCTTCATGGAACCCCATTTTTTTATACAGCGCCAGTGCCGGTTTGTTGGAGCCGCGCACTCCCAGCTCCAGCCGCTCGATCCCTTGCTCGGCCGCCCAGGCAAACGCCTCCTGCAGCAACTGTTCGCCCAGCCCCTGCCCCCGATCAGCGGCGGCGATCCCCATCCAGATCGTCGCGTTGTGCCCCATCCACGGCACCATCGACCGGTCGCAACGCAGCCAGCCGCAAATATCGCCATTTGGCTTGACCGCCACCAATGTCAGGTGGTTGCTCGCCACCGTATAGTAAAACTGCTGATACAGCTGCTCGATCCCGAACGGCAGCCTGGCACCCAACATGGCCTGCCCTTCCCTGCCCACTTCCTCCATCAACTGGTACAACTTCGGAATATCATGTTCCTGCCAACGACGAATCGTCACAGAGTCACCGTTGCGCAAACTGACGGTCCGCATACCATTCCACCCTCCTGAAGTTCCTCTCTCGACTTCTATATGCGGAAGAGTGGGCTTTTGACACGCTTTTTGGCGGTCACAGAACCTGCGTGATAAATACGGTCGTCTCTTTCGCCAGATCGATTTCCCGTATGGTAGGCTCGTCCCAATTCTTTTCGAACACCCGTACGATTGGCCGCGCCGGCAGACCGGCGTGTTGTCCGACGACCACTCCGACTTCGCCGGTGCTCAGCTTCACCGATACACCGTTCGGGTAAATCGCGATGCACTTGAGAAATGCGATCACCGTTTCCAGATCGAACCGTTTTCCGGCAAACCCCATCAAAAATTCGGTCGCCTCATGCGGCAACAGCGGCTTGCCGTTCCGTCCGTTGCCGGACACAAGATTATCAAAAAAATTCGCGACTGCCACGATTTTTGCGTAGCGATGGATGTCCTCCCCTTTCAGCTTGCGCGGATACCCGGTTCCATCCACGGATTCGTGATGCTGCAGCGCCACATGCGGAATCGTGATACTGAACTCCTTGATTTTCCGCAAACGCTTGTATCCGCGCCAGGTGTGCTGCTGATCGCCCTTTTGACTTGGTGGAAGCTCCGCGTCCTCAAGCTTCTTTTCCTGTTCCGGAATCTCGCACTTTCCGATGTCATGCAAAAGCGCCCCGGTCGCCAGTTCCTGCAGTTGCCCCCGCGGCAGTCCAAGGTGCGCCCCGATCACGGTCGACAGTGTGCAGACGTTCAACGCATGCAGAAACATCGCGTTGTCTTTGGTGCGGATATCACTCAGATGCACCAGTACTTTTTGATTGCGCAGAATCTCGTCAACGATGTTCGTTGTGACGTCCGAGATCGCTTTTGCAGACATCGTTTTACCGGTCTGTACGCACTGAACCGCGGTGGAAAAGGAGGCCAACGCCTGCCGTCTGGTCTGTTCCGACACCAGTTCCTCCGCCACCACATCGGAAAACCGTTCGTCCCGGATATAGACGGCGGTCACACCCAATCGCCGCAAGGTGGACAACATGCCAACCGTCAGTTGCACACCTGTGTTCAACAACGCCAAACCGTCACTTGTATAAATGCTGCGAGCCAGGATATTTCCTGGTTCGACAAGATCGATCGGTACGTAACGCATGTTGCAAGCTCCCCTCCAAATTCCTCACTTCCCACTAAAATTCGCCAGCCGGCAAAACCACTCCTGTTGCGACAAAAAAGATGCCCTGCAGACAATCGCTGCAGGACGGTTTGCAAATCTGCGGTTTGGTTGCGGCGCACCGGATCAGACAGCCCGCAGCTCCGTATCCCCCGCTCCTTGCTGAATCGGCCGGATGCGGTTTCACACCCCATCCCTCCTGCGGTTCCGGCGGCACTTTTGTTATACAATTATGAGAAGTCTGCACGTTTTATCCTTTACAATTTCAAGACAAAAAAAGGCGAGCATTCTGCCCGCCTTCCAGCACCACTTTCAAATTGTCAAAAATGGTCGGATCGAACATCGGTCAGGCGATCGGCGTTCCGTTCGGAACGTTTTCATCCGGCTTCAACAAAATTACATCTCCTTTTTCCGGCACACCCCCCAGAACTAGGACTTCCGAATCAAATCCGGCAATCCGCCGGGGCGGAAAGTTGACGACCGCCACCACCTGCCGCCCCACCAGTTGTTCCGGCACATAGCGCCTGGTGATTTGGGCGCTGGAACGCTTGATGCCGAGCGGCCCGAAGTCGATCTGCAATTTGATGGCCGGCACGCGGGCTTCCGGAAACGGTTCCGCTTGCAAGACCGTGCCGACGCGAATATCCAACTTCAGAAAATCGTCAATCGTCGCCATGCTGATTCCCCCATACCGTTTTTTCAGACAATTCAGGTCATCCATTATACCCGATCAAACGTCCTGCTTCAAGCTGCTCCGCTGTTAAGTCAACCGCTGTTACAACATCAAAGTTTCTATAATAAAAAATAGATAAAATAGTCTGAAAGAACTATTGTCAAGGAACATTCCTGTTTCTATAATCAAATTATATTCTATCGCGATAGAAATATTTTAACTATCTTCAAAGGAGATGAGGAACGTGAGGAAAAAGCTTGCATCCGGTCTCACCGCCGGCTTGTTGGTGCTCGCGTCGGTTACGGCCGTATCGGCGCAAGGTTCACCCAAGGCCAATCCGACCGCCGCTGCCAAGAAAATTCCGGTCATCGCCGACCTCAACCAAAACAAGCTGTTTGACAACCTGGAAGAAATGCTCGCTGCGGCGCAGCCGGACGACCGTTTCCCGGTGATCGTCATGTTCAACCAGTCATTTGATGACCGGGCGTACGCAGATCTGGAAGGCAAAATCGGAGCGTTCGCGAAGAAATTCAAGTACGAGGCGGCGTTCCACGGATTTGCCGCCGATCTGACGAAGAAACAAATCGAAGTGCTGCAACAATTGCCGTTTGTCGAACAGGTGGAATACGACATGCCGGTGCAAATGACGATGAATACAGCCCGGGCCTGGTTTGGGGTGGATAAAGCAACGGCTGACTTTGGACTGGACGGCGACCGCGACGGCAATCCGACCTCTTACAGCAAAAACGATGTTGTCGTCGCCGTCATCGACACCGGAATCGACGGCAGCCACGTCGATCTGGACGGCGGCAAGATCATCGGCTGGAAAGACCTCGTCAATAACCGGACGACTCCCTACGACGACAACGGTCACGGTACTCACGTCTCCGGGATTATCGCGGGAACGGGTGAAGGCAACGCAGCGTACAAAGGAGTTGCGCCAGGCGCCGCAATGGTCGGCATCAAGGTGTTGAACGCGCAAGGCAGCGGCACGATGAGCACGGTCGACGCAGGGATCAACTGGGCGATCCAAAACAAGGACACCTATGGCATCCGGATCATCAACCTGTCGCTCGGAACCAGCGGCAGCTCCGACGGTACAGATTCCACTTCGACGGCGGTGAACAACGCATTTGCCAGCGGTATCCTGCCGGTGGTGGCAGCCGGCAATGACGGCCCGGCACGCTACACGATCGGTTCTCCCGGTGCGGCAAGAGACGCTTTAACCGTCGGGGCGTTTGCCGATGTAGGCGAGAACGGATTTTTCGTGACCGACTTCTCCAGCCGCGGGCCAACCAAGGACAACCGGATCAAACCGGACATCATGTCGCCCGGGTATAACATCACGGCACCCAAGGCCAACTCGACGAACCAATACGTCACGTACAGCGGCACTTCGATGGCGACTCCCTTTACCGCCGGTGTAGCCGCGCTGATGCTGGATGCCAACTATTCCCTGACCCCGGCCGATCTCAAAGCCAAAATCACAGGCACCGCCCAGGATTGGGGACCGGCAGGCCAAGACATCGATTACGGATACGGACGTTTGCAAGCGTACGAAGCGATCAAGTCGGCAGGCGGTTACACAGGAACCGGACCCGTTGTTCCGAACCACTCGTATTTTGCCGGCACGCTTTCGAGCAGCGGCGCCTCCAAGACCTATTCGCTCAGTGTAACATCGACCGCGTATCCGATGGCGACCACTCTGATCATCAAAAATTGGACCAGCGGTGTCTTCGGCGGTTCTCCCGATTTTGACCTGTATGTCTACGACCCGAGCGGTACCCTGGTCGGCCAATCGGAAGGAACCACACGGCAGGAGCTGGTTACCTTCAAACCGACTGTCACCGGAACCTATACAGTCAAAGTCTATTCCTACAGCGGATCGGGCGATTATTTGCTCGATGTAAGCTACAAGTAAACAAGACTCCGCAACCACCCCTGCCCGAATACCCTTCAGCCCTCGAAAACGCGGCATGCCTGGCTCTCCAGGCATGCCGCATCCCTGTCCATATGAATCCTTAATGAATCCGGTCTGATGGAGCCGGCCAGTCCGGGAGCCCGGCCCCTTTTTCAATCAGCTTCACCCGCAGTTTGTCCACCATATACGTCCCGATCATCTGGTACAGCTCATCGTGCGTCATGTCTTTGACCAGTGCCAACAGTTCGTCCCGGTTCAACTCGGACAAAATCCCCGACACGATGATCACCACATCTTCCTCGTCGCCAGTCAGTTGGTTTTTATACAGCTCATACAATTGATCGACAAACTTCATCTGAGACACCTCTGATTCTGAACCTGTCCACATTTCATTATACCGCGTTGTTTAGTAAATCTATCCGCGTGCGGAAAGGACCGATTTGCCATCAAGCCGGAAATCCAGAAAAAATTGAATGCAAGCTGCATAAATTATGAAAATGAATAAAAATTTTAGTGATCGATCGTTTTTTCTTGTAGATTCCAGTAGATTTCTGTAGGTCTTCCTTTACAATCCGTTCAAGAAACATTCACATTTTTATGTATACTAGGTTTCTGCGCAGGGGGGCTCTCGGTGATCCATTTTCATCAGGTCAACAAATATTATGGTGATTTTCATGTACTCAAAGACATCAATTTGCACGTCAAAGCAGGTGAAGTCGTAGTCGTAATCGGTCCGTCCGGCTCCGGGAAGAGTACTCTGGTGCGCTGCATCAACCGGCTGGAAACGATTTCGAGCGGCGAACTGATCGTCAACAACATCAAAGTAAACGACAAAAAAACGGATATCAACAAACTTCGCCGTGATATCGGCATGGTGTTCCAGCACTTCAATCTGTATCCGCACAAAACGGTGCTGCAAAACATTACGCTGGCACCCATGAAAGTGTTGGGGCTCTCTGAGAAAGAAGCCAACGACATCGCGATGTACTATCTGCAAAAAGTCGGAATTCCCGATAAAGCGAACGCCTACCCGTCCGAGTTGTCAGGCGGCCAGCAGCAGCGCGTGGCGATCGCCCGCGGACTGGCCATGAAACCGAAAATCATGCTGTTTGATGAACCTACGTCGGCACTTGACCCGGAAACGATCGGCGAAGTGCTGGATGTCATGAAAACACTGGCCCGCGAGGGCATGACGATGGTCGTGGTCACCCACGAAATGGGATTCGCCCGCGAAGTAGCGGATCGCATTGTGTTCATGGACCAGGGACAAATCATCGAGGAGGCAACTCCGGCTGAGTTTTTTGCGAATCCGCGTGAAGAGCGGGCTCGCCTGTTCCTCAGCCGTATTTTAAATCATTAAACCAAATCTGGGAAAGGGGAATTGTCAAATGAATGTATGGAAAAAAGTGATGGGGATTGGACTGGCAGCCACTCTGACCGTCGCAACGATGGCAGGTTGCGGTAGCAGCTCCAAACCGGGCGGAGAAGGAGAAAAGAAACCGGCCGGTGAAGCTCCGAAAGCGCAGAGCAGCACGCTCGACGCCATCAAGCAACGTGGAAAGTTCATCGCTGGCGTCAAGTACGACCTTAACCTGTTCGGCTTGAAAGACCCGGCAACCGGCAAGGTCGAAGGGTTTGATGTGGACATTGCCAAAGCTCTCGCAAAGAAAATTTTGGGTGACGAAAACAAAATCGAATTGAAAGAAGTCACCTCCAAAACCCGCATCCCGATGCTGCAAAACGGGGATATCGACGCGATTATCGCGACGATGACGATCACCGAGGAACGGAAGAAGGAAGTCGATTTCTCCGATGTCTATTTCAAGGCCGGACAATCCTTGCTGGTGAAAAAGGACAGCAAGATCAACAGCCTCCAAGACGTGAACAAAAAAGGCATCAAGGTGCTCACCGCAAAAGGCTCCACTTCCGCCAAAAACATTCGGGAGAAGGCGCCGGAAGCAACCGTACTGGAATATGAAAACTACGCGGAAGCGTTCACGGCGCTCAAAGCGGGTCAAGGCGATGCCCTGACGACCGACAACGCGCTTCTCTACGGGATGGCCAAGCAGGATCCGAATTACCGTGTGCTGGAAGGAACTTTCACAGATGAGCCCTACGGAATCGCCGTTCGCAAAGGGGACACCGAATTCGTCAAGTTTATCAACGATTTCCTGAAGGAATTAAAAAGCTCCGGCGAATATGACAAGATCTATCAGAAATGGATCGGCGAAAAACCGAAACAATAATCCTGGCAGGCAGCGGGATGAGCGACACAATCCGCTCATCCCGCTTGCTTCCAGGGTCTGAAAAGGAGCTGGATCGGCAAGATGCTTCGTTTTTCGATACTTGTTGAACACTGGCATGAATATCTGCAAGGCTTTGCCAATACGGTGGAAGCCAGTCTGATTGCTTTGGTCGGCAGCTTTGTTCTGGGCACCATTATTGCCGTATTCCGCATCGCACCCGTTCGCCCTCTGAATTGGCTGGGCACCGCTTATGTGGAATTCATCCGGAACATTCCGTTGTTGCTGATCGCCTTCCTGTTCTATATCGCCCTGCCGACAGCGGGAATCAAGCTGGATGGGTTCGTCGCCGGCACTTGGGCGCTCACCGTGTATACGGCCGCTTTTATCGCGGAGGCGATCCGGGCCGGGATTCTCTCGATACCGAAAGGGCAAACCGAAGCGGCCCGATCATCCGGGCTGACGTATCTGCAAACGATGTGGTACATCATTTTGCCGCAAGCAATCAAAATTGTGATTCCCCCGATCGGCAACCAGTTTGTCAATCTCGTAAAGAACTCGTCCATACTCGGGGTGATCGCCGGATTGGATATCATGTATTATGCAGACCTGATCTCGTCCGATACATTTGTGACATTTGACGTCTATGTGTTCGTTGCGATGTTCTATCTCGTGCTGACCGTACCGCTCAGTTGGGGTGTCCGCTATTTGGAGCGCCGACTGGCCGGAACCGCTAGGGGGTGACAACATGGACTTTGCGGGCGCTTATTCGGCAGATCACATCAAGTTCTTGTTTGAAGGATTCGGTGTCACTCTCCAGGTCGCTCTGATTTCGATCGTGCTCAGTTTTGCCATCGCGATCATGATCGGCATCCTCCGTTATGCGAAAATCCCGGTTGTTTCACAACTTCTGGGCGTTTGGGTGGAAGGGATCCGCAACCTGCCGCTCCTGCTGATCCTTTTTGTCACCCACTTCGGGCTGCCGGACGTCGGACTGAAGCTCGACAAACTGCCATCGGCGATCGTCGGATTGGTCGTTTTTGAATCGGCCATGATCTCGGAGATCGTGCGCAGCGGACTGCATTCGATCGAAAAAGGGCAAATCGAAGCGGCCCGATCATCCGGCCTGACATATCTTCAAACCATGTGGCACATCATCCTGCCGCAGGCATTGAGACGGATGGTCCCGCCGATCGTCAGCCAATTT
The DNA here is from genome assembly GCF_000376225.1 of Effusibacillus pohliae DSM 22757. NCBI lineage: Bacteria > Bacillati > Bacillota > Bacilli > Caryophanales > Alicyclobacillaceae > Effusibacillus > Effusibacillus pohliae. Next base: position 28,004 of record NZ_AQXL01000129.1, on the reverse strand, counting down.
ATCTCCTTGCTGAAAGACACGTCTCTGGCTGTGATCATCGGATTGCCTGAGTTGATGAACCATGCGCAGATTATCAACGGGCACAATTTTAATTATGTGATTCCGATCTATCTGATGGTCGCCTTGATGTACTTTACCGTCAATTACGGTTTGTCGCTGATCGCCCGGCGGTTGGAAATCAGACGCATCTAGTATTCTCTGGTACAAGACAAGATCTCTTTCTTCTAGTACTATAGGAAGAAGAAAGAGATCTTTCGTATGTGGAGAAGGAGCGATTGATGGGATACCGTGTCTCAATCCTGATCGGCATTCTGCTGGCGACCGCTTTTTTGGGCGAAATGAAAGTGAATCCGTTCGGCGATTCATTTCGCTTTTCGCTCGGTATCACCGCCTTTTTCTTCGGGATGGTCTGGTTTCGTTCCGTCCCGGTCCTTTTGACCGGATTTTTTATCGGCATTTCGATCGTCTGGTTCCGTGTCGCGCTCGATCTTTTGACAGAAGATTTGCACTGGGAAAAAAGTTTTCTTATCCACTTTCCGTCCACTTTCTATTATTTTTGTTTTGCTGTTATCATTCACGCGACCAACCTTCGGGCGTCAACCGAAAAACCGTTTCGGATGGGAGTGATCGGAACTGTCGCAGATCTGACTTCCAACTTTGTGGAACTCGCTGTCCGGATGGCAGTGGGAGAAACCTATCCTTTTACATGGCGGACATTTTTCATTCTGCTGTTGTTTGGCTGTTTGCGCAGTTTCTTTGTCGTCGGCCTGTACAATATTTTCACCATCCGCCAGGTGCGTGCCCTTGGCGAAGCCCGGCAACAGGAATTGGAACGGCTGATGCTGATCAACTCGAATCTGTATGAGGAAGCGCTCTACCTCACCAAATCGATGAGCCATCTGGAAGAAATCACTCGCAAAAGTTACCAATTGTACAGACAACTGATCGACTCTAACAGCAAAGGGGCGCTCTCCGCCCTCGCCCTGCAAATTGCCCAGAACGTGCATGAGGTGAAGAAAGATTCGCAACGGATCCTTGCGGGCTTATCGAAAATCATCCACCAGGAGGAACTCGTTCCTCGATTGAAGATTCGTGATTTGTGCGGATCGGTCATACGAGCCAACAAGCAATACGCCGAGATGATAGGAAAACAGATTGCATTTTATCAGGAGTGCGAGATCAATCTGTTCACCAATCAGGTGTATGCGTTGCTCTCCGTGCTGAACAATCTCGTCGCCAATGCGGTGGAGGCGATCCCGGTCAGCGGGCGAATTGAATTGAGATGCTTTCTCGAACGGGAGGAACTTGTCTTTCACGTGCTGGATACAGGCCCAGGCATCGCTTCCGAAGACCGGGAATGGATTTTTCAGCCCGGATACACAACGAAATACGATCTGTCGGGGAATCCGTCCACCGGCATCGGTTTGTCGCATGCTTTGGAAATTGTTCGTTCCTTGAACGGAACGATGACCTTATGTGATCACCCGGAAGGCATCACCTGTTTTGAAGTGCGTATCCCAACCACGCAATTGATCAGGCAGGAGGTTCAATAAATGCGGTTGCGCTTTTTTCTGATCGAAGACGATCCGGTTACGCGCAAAATGTTGGAGCGGATCATCGCGGAAAGCGGGCTCGGGGAAGTCGTCGGGCAAGCCCAGGATGGCCTGCACGTGTCGATTGATCATCTTTACCATGTGGATGTGGTGCTGATCGACCTGCTGATGCCGGGGCGTGACGGGATCGAAACAATCAAGACGCTGCGGGAGGAGGGATTCGAGGGAAGGTTTATCATGATATCCCAAGTGGAAAACAAGGAGATGGTGGGGGAAGCGTATTTGCAGGGGGTGGACACATTCATTCACAAGCCGGTGAACCGCCTCGAAGTGCTTGCCGTCTTGCGTAGGGTGGCAGACCATTTGTCCCTGGCGAGTTCGCTCAACTCCATCCGCCAGTCGCTGCGGATGTTGGATGAAAAAGCACAGGAGCCCCCTCAGATGGAGCCCTCTCCCCCCTTGGAAAGAAAAGTGCGCCATCTTTTGCTGCAATTGGGGATCGCGGGAGAAGCGGGGGCACCCGATTTGCTGCTTATCATGCGATGGTTGTCGCAAGAAGAACAAAACGGCCGTCCGTTACGCGACCTTCCGCAGTTAAAAGAGTTATACCTGTCCGTCCTGCGCATGTCCCAAACACAAAACGAACAGGAGTTGCAAAAAGAGGCCCGCGCCATGGAGCAGCGTATTCGCCGCACGGTCCTGCAGGCGTTCTCCCATTTGGCTTCGATCGGTTTGACCGATTATGCCAATCCGATCTTTGAACATTTTGCCCCGCGCCTGTTTGATTTTCAGGAAGTCCGCCTGCGCATGCAGGAAATTGAAAACGGCGAAAAAAACACCCGCTGCCGAATCAATGTGCGTAAATTTCTGGCCGCTTTTTATATGGAAGTGAAGCAACAATAAGTTGAACGGGCGGCTACCGCTTGTCTAAAAAGGCTTCCAACCGGTAAATCGGGAGCCCTTGTGCGGCGTATTTCGCTTCATATTCGGTCATCACATTTCCTTCGAACCCGCTGTTGTGCAGGTCAAACGTAATGTTGCGAAGCCGCCAGCCCGCTTCACAAAATGTATTCAGGGAGAACTCAAACAGTTTTTGGTTGTCTGTCTTGAAATGAATCTCTCCGTCCGGCTGCAAAATGTACCGGTATTTTTCGAGAAACGGCTTGGACGTCAGTCTGCGATCCGCATGTTTTTTCTTCGGCCACGGATCGCTGAAATTCAGGTAAATGCGATCCACTTCCCGCTCCCCGAAAATCTCCAGAATATCGGTCACATCAAAACAGACAAGTGCCAGATTCGATACATTCCGCTCCACTTTCTTGTCGTGCGCCCGGATGATTACTTCCGGGAATTTTTCAATCCCGATGTAGTTGATGTCCGGATTCAGAAACGCAAGGGTCGAGATAAATTGCCCACGCCCCGTTCCCAGTTCCACATGCAGCGGAGCCGTTCGCCGGAAGTACGCCTCGTTCCATTTCCCCTTGTACCGCTGAGGTTCTTGCACAAATTCATCCTGCATCCGAAAGAAGCGGGCCCGCTTTTTTTGCTTGCCGCGCAATCTCATCCTGCTCACCTGCCATTACCATTCAGCTTTCCCATTGCCCGCCAGTCCATCCAGGCGGACAAAAAACCTGTTCCATTGTACCACGATTCGACAGAAAAAACCCCCTTGAATCGATTCAAAGGGGGAATCATTAAGCGCCCTGTTCCATCTGTACCGTGCGCAATTCCTTTATCACCTCGATAAACGGTTCCACCAATTCGGGATCGAACTGTGTGCCGGAACACCGCCGCAGTTCCTCGATCGCTTCCGGAATCGTCTTTGTCTTTTGATACGGCCGGTTGGTGGTCATCGCGTCGAAACTGTCCACCACCGTCAAAATTCGGGCAGCCAACGGAATGTCGGTGCCCGCCAGACCATCCGGGTAGCCTTTGCCGTCATACCGTTCATGATGATGGCGGATGATCGGCAGACAAGGCGCCAGTTCCCGAATCGGCTTGACGATCTCTTCACCCCAGATGACGTGCATTTTCATGATCTCCCATTCTTCGTCCGTCAGCCGCGTCTTTTTGTTGAGAATTTCGGTCGGCACTTCCACTTTGCCGATGTCATGCAGCAAAGCACCGTACCTGATAAATTTGATCTCCTCTTCCGGCAGTCCGATTTTGCGGGCCAACGCTTCCGCGTATTCCATATCCCGCTCCGTATGGCCGAACGTGTAGCGGTCCTTCGAGTTGATAATCATCAGAAACGTCTTGATCATCTGGATCAGTTCCGTTTCTGCCTGGCCAAATTGAAAATGGGACTTCAGCTCGTCAACCAGGGAAGAGTACAGCTGCACCTTGTTGCGGCTGGTGTATTTCACTTTGTACAGCGCTTCGTCGGCCAACATGATCAGGTTCTCCTTGCTGGTGGCCATGCGGGGATAGGTTGAAACGCCGACCGACACCGTGATTCGTTTTTTCGGCATATGCTCCATGCCGTAAAATGAATGTCCCGCAATCCGCGTCCGGATCGACTCAGCGATCGCCAGCGCCTCCTCCGACTCGGTCCCCGGCAGCAGAACGGCAAACTCCTCGCCGCCATACCGGCAGACCACCCCATGCTCCGGAATCTCCTTCACCAACTCCTTGGAAATCTCCTGCAACAGCTTGTCCCCTTGCGGATGACCGTACATGTCATTGTAGATCTTAAAATAATCAAGATCAAGCAGTAACAGGGACACCGTCTCCCCTTTGGCGACCATCTCATTCAGCTTCTCCTGAAAATAGCGATGGTTATACAGCCCCGTCAATTCATCCTTGATCGACAGAAAACGGAAATGATCATACATTTCGTAATAATGCCGGTATGTAATGCTGAGAAAGAGGAGGATAATGCTGAGCAGGATAACGCCGCCAAGCCCCTCCGCCTGCAGGACGATGGTCATCAGGATGCCAAAAGACACAAATGTGAAATAGATCAGAACGGACTGCTTGTGAAGTAATCGTGCAATATTCTCCAGAAGTTGTGATTCGTTTCGCAATGTCATGTAAAAGCTTACAAGTGACACATTCGTCACAAAAAACACCAATATAAACGATAAATAAGTGAACGATTTGTCCAGATGGAAATTGCCAACGATACCGCCAGCCATTTCATATGCCAATAACCCCATATAGGCTGACAAACCGACTTGGCTGGTATTAAATAACACAATCTTCCAGTCTTGAACACGATTGATTAATAAAACAACTGCGATCAACAATACGATTAGCAATGTAGGAAATTTTCCATATAATATTCCCGCAGTAAACAGTAGAGGACTAAATAATGATAAGCAGTCTCCTGTCGGAAGAATAATTCTTCGCAGCTCAAAGACGGCTGCTATTCCAGCCAGTGTAACGATCGCCACCCATTCATAGGTGCTGATTGGTCTGTAATTTAAATAAAAGACAACCGAAAATAAGGTAACACACAAAAACACATACAAATTCAGAATGTGTTTTTTATCCAAAATTGTTCTGTGAAACACCATGGTCGACACTCCCTTGCTTGGGAGATCTCCTCCTGACCATTACCTTTTGGATCCAAAGAAATACCCCGATGCTGAACACAATATCCCCCAAACTGACCAACCCCTCGCGCGGATACGGAGCATGCAGATAGAAAATGTCCCCCAGCAAATTCAGATGCGTCTGCTCCGACATGGCGATATGCTTCCCGGACTGGCCCGCCAGCAAAGCGGAAACACCGTCCGGCGCATACTGCCTGACAATTCCCACATCGACCGGCATACGGCCGTCGTTTGCCGCCATCACCAGCAAATTCATGGCAATACCCGCCAGGATGAAGTGGAAGCCAGGCTGCCGCTGGTTGAAACAAGCGAACGCCAGCAGCGCCCCGTAGCTGATGATCACGGCTGGCAGAAGAAATGATTGGTTCAGTACTATAATAGCATATTGAACGCAGAATGCAAAAACGATCAGCCAGATCCGCTTCAGTTTTGCCTCGAACAGGTCACGCAATTTCCCGCCCCTGAATACCGCCACGATGATTCCGATAACAAAACCATCTATTAACATGTTTGCACTCCCCAACATAGAAATGGCCGGGTGGCCCCGGCTTTGACATCCATATTATTAATAATTTAGAACTTAGCACCCCAACCAACAGTATAGATAGCTCCTGCACTCAATGCAAACATGGTTGCCACAACGGCAAAAGCGATCGCTTTTTTCATGTTTCCGCACCTCCTCTCTGCACATCCCCCTACGATGTGAAAAATCCCCCACTTCAAAAACCAAGATCACCGCGGATTTAATTACATTTTTCGCGGGACAATCTCTACGACAATACTACTAGCATTTCAGTACGAATCTTGTCGAACCTTGTAAGATACAATAAATTTTTTGCTTCCACACCCGAACCTCCCCCATAAAATCGTCCCGCCTGACGAACAAAGCCTCTCCGGGTCGGAGAGGCTGACATCTGGTATCCGCCTATCGAACCTGTTCTGCCAGTTGCTCCATCTCATCCAGCAGTTTCTTGAACACATCGAGCGCATCGCGGATCGGCTGCGGGGAAGTCATATCGACGCCCGCCGCCTTCAGCAGGTTGATCGAATAATCCGAGCTGCCGCTTTTCAGGAACCGGATGTAACGGTCGACCGCCGGTTTTCCTTCCCGCAAAATCTGCTGGGACAAGGCGGTGGCGGCGGAGAACCCGGTAGCGTACTTGTACACATAGAACGCGTTATAGAAATGCGGGATCCGTGCCCACTCCATGTCGATTTCCTCGTCCACCACCATGTCCGGGCCATAATAGTCGAGATTCAGTTCGCGATACATCTGGCACAGCAGTTCCGGTGTCAGCGGCTCGCCCGCTTCCACTTTTTCATGCGTCATTTTCTCGAATTCGGCAAACATCGTTTGCCGGAATACGGTACCCCTGAACGCTTCCAATTGATGATTGATCAAATACATCCGTTCCCGCGGGTCGCTCGTGGTCCGCAGCAGGTGCTCAAGCACCAGCGCCTCGTTGCAGGTGGAGGCCACTTCCGCGACAAAAATCGTATAGTCCGAATACGTAAACGGCTGGGTGGTGTTCGTGAAATAGGAATGGATCGCATGCCCCATCTCGTGTGCAAGCGTAAACATGTTGTTCATATTGTCCTGCCAGTTTAGCAAGACAAACGGATGCGTGCCATAAGGCCCCCAGGAATAGGCTCCGCTGGTTTTGCCCTGATTCTCGTGCACATCGATCCAGCGGGAATTGAACCCTTCCTGCAAAATGCTCCCGTATTCCTCGCCAAGCGGTTCCAACCCTTTGGCAACGATCCGCTTCGCTTCCTCATAGGAGATCTTGAACTCGACATCCGGCACGATCGGCGCAAACAGATCGTACATGTGCAGTTCGTCGACACCCAGCAATTTTTTGCGCAGTCTGACATACCGGTACATCTCGGGCAAGTATTCGCGAACCGTCCGAATCAGGTTGTCATACACTTCGACCGGAATGTTGTCTGCGTCCATCGCCGCATGCCGAGCCGATTCGTATTTGCGGACTTTTGCGTAGAATACGTCTTTCTTGACGCTCGCGTTGAGAATCGCGGCCAGCGTGTTTTTCTGCTGGCGGTAAGTGGCGTAGAGCGCCTCAAACGCGTCTTTTCGCACCCGCCGGTCTTTGCTTTCCAGAAACTGAATGTATCGTCCCTTGGTAAGTTCCACCTCTTCCCCATTCTCATCGCGAATGGTCGGGAACTTGATGTCCGCATTGTTTAACATGCCGAAAATCGTCCCCGGCGCATGCGCCAGTTCGCCAACCGCAGCGAGCAGTTGTTCCTCGGCGGGAGACAGCACATGTTCCTTCGTCCGCAAAATTTCCTGCAACGCAAACTGATACAACTGCAATTCCGGTTCTTCCGCCATAAATTGTTCAAGCGTTTCCGGCGGAATGGACAAAATCTCCGGAGTGACAAACGCCGTCGCACTGGATGCCTGCACGCTGAGCGTGGCGGCCCGATCGGTCAGCGCCTGGTATGTAGCGTTCGTGTTGTCCTCATCGCGCCGCATGCGGGCGTATGCGTACAGCCTGCCCATTTTTTCCGCCAGTTGGTCCTGCACCTTCAGACAATCGAGCAGATTGTGTGCCGATTCCGCCAGTTTGCCCGCAAACCCCTGAATCTTGACGATCAGGTTCCTGACTTCCTGAAAATCCTGTTCCCACTGCTCTGTGGTGGCATACATGTCCTCCAGTTTCCACTTCATCTCATCCGGTATTTCATTTCGCTTTGGCAACATGCGTGCAGCGGGTGCGGCTGACATCTGTACCATCCTCCTTGACAAGTTGCTTGCATATCATACACAGTTTTTCCAATTATACCAAAACAAACGACACCATGCCGGTCTCTAATTGTATGACGGCGGCCGCTCGTACAGAACTTGTTGCTTTCGCTCCGGTCAGCCGCTGTTGAAATTCCACTCCCGATATGTTGAAATGAACATAGCACAACAGGAGAAAAGGAGCTTCTCATGAATTACGATGCAAACGTCAGTCCGTACGAGTTGATCGGCGGCGAACCCACGATTCGCAAATTGGTCAAAGCGTTCTACGCCCGCGTCAGGAAACATCCGGACCTGGCCCCGATTTTTCCGGGGAATTGGGAAGAAACCGAGCGCAAGCAATATCTGTTTCTGACGCAGTTCCTGGGAGGTCCTCCCTTGTATTCGCAGGAGTTTGGGCATCCGATGCTGCGGGCCCGCCACCTGCCGTTCCCGGTTACGCCAAAACGGGCGCAGGCATGGCTGTCCTGCATGCAGCAAGCGCTGGACGACATCCGATTGACGGGCGAGATTCGGGAGCATATCTGGCAGCGACTGGTACAAACCGCGCATCATATGATCAATACCGATGAACCAAAAGGTACCCCCTAAACCGGCCAAGGCTTGGATCCCCAAGCCTTGTTTGCACGTTCGGTGCCTTTTCCTCTACAGCAAATGATGCAAACGTTGTTCCGCCCGCTGCATCGCTTCGATGTCCATTTGCATTGACAAAGCGGCCAGCAACCCTGCCGCAAATTCGTTCGTTTCCTTGGTCACATCCTGCCGCAACTCCCCGACCACTTGCCGGAACGCATCCAGGTAAACGGTCTTCAAGATACGCTCTGCTTCCGCCAGGTAGGCTGCCACCGGCTCCTGCAGCAGTTTCTCGATCTCGCCCCGCATCTTTGTTTTTTGGTCCCGCTCAAAGAAATCTTTCGCGTTTTTGTAGAGCGACAGCGCACCGGCAAACCGGTTCAACTCTGCACCCGGCAGAGTGTCCGGGAATTCGGGTACCGGGAACGAGCGCTTCCGGTAGGGTTGCAGTTGACACCCGGGCATGTGTTTCTGCACCGTTTCGGCCAGTTGGTCAAAAATCCGCCCGCCAGCGCGATTGACCTGATTTTCGACACGGACGGCAGTCGCCCGCATTTCCTGCCCCAAATCGAACGCCAAAAAGCGAATCAATTCCTCCAAACAGCCGGCCAGCAGTTGTTTCACGTCTTTCGCATCGTCCCGCAGCACGGACGAACTGAACCGCTCGTTAAATGCGTCATAGTAACACAAGAACACCCTTTGCTTGACATAATAAATCAGTTCGTCAATTTCCTGTTCGATCGACCGGCTTTCCGATTCGGTTTGCACCTCCTGAACAGCCCGCTCCACCTGCTGCAGCGCTTGCCGCAACGCTTCGCGTTTTTCCAGCCGCACCGATGCATCCGCTTGCGCCGTATCGATGAATTCCCTAAGCCCTGCCGCGGCCCGGCGGATATCGGCCTCCGCTGCCTGCACCGCGACCGCGGTTAATTCCTCGATCGTAAAAGCGGCAAAATCCGTCTCAAACGACCGGATGCCGGAACGCTCCACCGCCTCTGCCGGTTGCGGCAGCGATGCCCCTTCCGGCGTCCCCGTCAGTTTCCGATAAAAACGGTCGGCAGACGGTGGCAACGCCCCTTTTTCCGCCAGCCGGGCCAGCAATGCCAGTTGGCTTGAGACCGGGTAAATCCGCGGCATGGAGATTCCGCAGGCGATCAGATTGTTCCGGACATGGGAGACGACGCCCGCCAGTTCCTCCTCGTCTGCTGCCAGGTCGGCCGCGTTGACCAGAAAGAACATTTTGTCCATCTCAAACGCGTCTTTCACCCGGCCCAACTGGATCAGGAACTCGCGGTCGGCGTTCGAGAACGCATGATTGTAATAGGTAACAAACAGAATCGCATCCGCATTTTTGATATACTCAAACGCGACCTTCGTATGCCGGGCGTTGATCGAATCGGCGCCGGGCGTGTCGATCAACAAAATCCCGTTCCTTGTCAGCGGGCAATCATAGTACAGCTCGATCCATTCGACAAAGCAAGCTTTTTCTTCCCGGGCGACAAAATCCCGGAACTGCTGCATGTCGACACGAAGTTCTTGTCCCAAGCGGTCCCGGATGCCGCTCCACCCCTGCTCGACCGCTTTCAGGAAGGAAACATGCGGCTTTGCCTGAGGCGGCACCCCCACCGGATCCAATGCAGAAATTCGCTGCAGCGCCTCGGCAAAAAACGGTTGGCCGTCATCCTCCACGTCATCCTCCAGTGCGTCCCCCTGCGGTTCCGGCAGCACGATTTGATGTCCCAGCAACTGCAACGATCCTTTGATATCGGCCGCAATGTCAGACAGAGACTTGATTTTTACGCGGACGCTGCCGTGCGGCCAGTCGACGGTCGGCGGCAGAATTTTGTTGATCGTGGCCGTCGTCGGATTGGGCGACACCGGCAGCACGAGATCGCCCATCATCGCATTGGCAAACGACGACTTGCCCGCTGAAAACGCTCCAAACAGGGCAACCGTAAACAGGCTCCTTTCGAGCCGTTCGGCCCGCGCCAACATGTGGGCGGCGATCGTTTGCAACCCCGGAATGGTTGCAGTCTCGCCAGCCGCTTGCCGCAGTTTGGCCGCCGCCTGCACCAGCGACGCTTTAAAATTTCCTGGTTGCTGTTCCATCCCAGCCTCGACAGCCGCCGCAAGCTGTGCTGCCGGTTCAGCCACCTGGTGCGTGGCGGTTTGGAGCGCCTCCGAAGCAATCGGATGCATCGGCCCCGGCCCAGCTTTGACCGCCGCCACTGCCACCGGATGAGCGGATGCCGCTGCGGTTACGGCTGCCCGCCGCTCTTCCTCCAGCAGCAGCCGCAATGCGCTCCGATATTCAGCCTGTCGCCGCTTCAGTTGCTCCAGTCCTTCGGCAGCCCGCAAGTATCGGGTTGCCGCTTCCAGCTTATTTTTCAGTTCCCGTGCCCGCTCGGAAGCATCCGCTTCCGCCAGCTTGGCCGCCCGCTCGATACAATCGGCGGCAGCCCGGCGGTACATGCTCTTCACTTCTGCCGCCAGGTCCTTCGCATACTGGTACATGTATTCGCGGGATGCCAACGCGCCCTCTTTTACCCATCCGGCCAGCATCTGCTGCGTGATCTCCAGCTGCAGTCCGTACACCGAGTTGGCGTACTGTTCATCCCGAATCCCGTACCGTTCCGGAATCTTCACCAGCAGATCCTTAACATGCCAATCCAAATTCGCGGATACTTTCCCCATAAAATCGGTATGCAGCTCCTGCAGCCGCCGCTGCCGTTCCGATTCGGTTTTGCTGCCGGCAAACAACAGCCCGACGCGGAATCCCGGTTTCCGGCTTTCCAGATAGCGGCCGGCCAATTCGGTCGTCTGGTAGGGCGTCAGAATGGCATTTTCAATCAATGTCTGAAGTTCCCGCTCCATCTCGGCTTTCAGTTCCGCCGCGACCGATTCGGATTGTGCCGCCTGTTTGTTCAACTGCACCACGCGTTCCCGCAACGCATCGATCCCGGCCTCGATCCCCGCAGCCTCCGCCTCTGCCAGCACCGCCAGATACCCTTGCTTTTCCGGCTCTTTTTTTGCCGACTCCAATTGCACATGATCCTCGATCAACTGCAGGGCGGATTGCACGATGCTCCGGCGGTGCAAGGGCTCCCTATGCCCCAGCAAGCTGCGAAGCGCATCCTGCAGCGCCCCCAATTGGTTGTACGGATGCCCGCTGTCCTTTAATGTGGTGAAAAAAATCCCGTCCGGTTCAATTCCCCAAGCGGCAAACGACTCTCCTACACTCCGCTGGTACACGTAAAACGGCAGTTCCAACTCGTTATGCTTGTCGATCTGATTGACCACCAACCAGACCGGCTTGCCGCTGTCTTTCAGGGTTTTCGTAAACCTGAAGTTGACTTCCGACAGAACATGGTTGTAATCCATCACATACAATACGATGTCGGCCAGATGCAGCGCGCTTTCGGTCGCCACTCGATGTGCATCGTCGGTCGAATCGATCCCCGGCGTATCCATCAGTTGCACACGATCCGGCAAAAAACCGGCCGGGTGCTGAACCCGGATCGTTTCAATCACTTCCCCATCCGCCGCGTATTCCTGCAGTTTCGACAAATCGGCCAACGGCACGTCAAAATAAGACCCGTCCCGCCGCCATACGCGCGCCCGGGATGGGCCGTTTTCGATCGTCACGACATTTGCGCTGGTCGGAATCGGGCTGGACGGAAGCACCCGACTCCCCAACAGCCGGTTGATCATGCTCGATTTGCCGGCCGAAAAATGGCCGCAGAACGCAATGACAAACCTGTCCTGCTCGTATTTGTCGGCCAACTGCCGCAGCTTACGCGCGTTTTCCCGGTCGCCCGCTTGCGCGAAAACGGTTTCCAACTGTTTCAGCTTGTCTCCCAGATGTTGAACTCCCATAGATCAATCTCCCATATGCAACCTGTAACTTCGAAGGGACATCCAGCGGATGAACCACCATTCGCGTATCAACTTCTATCCGATTCAAGATAGATTCCCAGCCCGCTCCAAACCTCTTCCAATTCCTCGAGGGTATCCAGCGCTTGCTCCGGAATCCGGTTGGCCATCGCCCGAATCAACCCCGTCAACAAAGACAGCGGCGCCACGAATGAATCCATGTGGGAAGCGATTCCCGTAGGCGTATAGAACACTTTATCCGCACATTCGGCCAGAGGGGAGAACGGATAATCAGTGACGGCAATGATCCACGCCAAAAACAACCCAAGCGAAACGCTGCTGCGGTCCGGGCCTCTCAAACTGCCTATTCACCTTGACGACAAGTATACGACAGAGCCCGGAATCCGACAACCGCCGATCTCACCCAGATGCCAGCCGTTTGGCGACCATTCGCTACCTGACCCAGCTCGGAAAATTTGACAGTATTGTCGCGAGAACGACCGAATTGCGAAACGGGATCGAAACACTCGCCGATCACTATCGCATTCCCGTCAGGACGTTGGGGGTCGGCACCGGCCACAAGAGAAATCGGGTTCCCGTTGCACGTTCCGCTGTGAAACACCACATCCTCTTTCCGGTTGGAGTGAAACGGGGAACACATTTCCAGAATGTCGCGCTTCCCGCCGACGATATCGATCGAAAACCCGCCTCCCACCGCTTTCCCCAATGCGGTCAAATCCGGCTGAACCCCATAAAACGCTTGCGCCCCGCCCAGAGCGACGCGAAAGCCCGTTTTCACTTCGTCAAAAATCAAAACCATCCCCAGTTGCCGGGTCAGCTCCCGCAACCGCAAAAAAAAAAAAACAGGGTACCGTTTCGGCATCCCGCTTTTTACACCGCACCGATCACCCGGTTTTTGCCTTTGCTTTTCGCTTCATACAAGGCGAGGTCGGCCAGCTCCAGCACCTGCTTCGGATCGTCGGAGTTCTCCGGGAAGGCGGCGACCCCGATTGAGACCGTAACGGGCGGGTCGATCTCCGATCGTTCGATTGAAGCGCGGATCCGTTCCGCCACCTGTTCCGCCTGCTTTTTCCCCGTGAACGGCAACAGGATACAGAATTCTTCGCCGCCGTAGCGGAACACTTTATCCGCCCCGCGGGTGACTTGCAGCAAGGTGGCGGCGACCAGCCGCATCACCTGATCGCCGGCCGTGTGGCCGTATTGGTCGTTGATCTGCTTAAAATTGTCGATGTCGACCATCAGTACGGAGAACGGTTTCTGTTGGGCGACATGTTTCGCGCTGTACTCCCGGTACGTTTTTTCAAAATGCTGACGGTTGTATACCTTGGTCAGGCCGTCCAGCTTCGATTCTTTTTCCAGCAGCTGAATATACTGGCCGTTGCGAATGATCGGCCCGGCGTGGATGCCGATCGTCGACAGCGTCACTTTTTCCCGGTCGGTCCACTCATGCCCGGACGGCCCATGCAGAAACAGGATGCCGATCAGATCATTTTCCGCCATCAGCGGCGTCCCGAGCGACCGCGCGACACCTGCCCGCAGGAAAAATTGGCCCATCTCCGACCGTCCTTCCACTTCCAGATAGCGATCCTGCAGCCGGGCCGTGTTCCCCACCTCCAACAGCGAGAACTCCGTCCGCTTTTTGCCACGCTGCCGCAGTTTGATGCCTTTCCAGGCGGACAAGCGGATGCAGTCCCGCGCTGCATCCACCAGCCAAACCGAAACTCCGACTTTCTTGTCGAGCAGAAAATAGGTTTTCAGCACCATGTCATGCAGCACGTCGCGCAACCGGATGCGGTTGGTCATCTCCCGCATCATCTCGATCAGCCGGTCCTGCATATGCTTCGTCTCAAGCATCTCAAGCCGGGTCTGCAGCGTGTGGATGACATGGCTGATCTGATACCCCAACTCCCGGAAAAAGCCGATCTCCAGTTCCGTAAAACAACGCTTGTACCGGTAATTGACAAACAGCACGCCGATCGGGCGGTCGAAGATCACCAATGGCAACGCCATGTAGCTTTCAATTCCATGTTGTCGGCAAAATTCGTGATCAGAGAAAGGATCGGTCAGCGCGTCTCGCACCAACATCACTTTCCGCCGTTGAATCGCCAGATACGAAGTTTGGTCCAACCCGTGCGGCGGCGGGAAGGAAATCGGCTTGCAGTCGGAACGCTTGATCGTGTATGTATAGACCGGAACCAGCGACTGCTCGTCCTTGCTCAGCAGCATGATGCCGCAAGCCGCGCCTGCCGCTTCGGAAGCCATTCGCATCGCCCGCGTGATGACATCATCGAAACTGGAAGTCTGTGTAATCGCCTGTGAAATGTCAACCAGCGCCGCATGATACTGGTCTTTGTCCTGCAGGATTTTTCTGGATTCGTACAGATCGGCCAACTGTTTGACCAACCGATTGGCGACCGCCACCGTTTTCCCTTGCAGGACGGCGGATACCCCGAGAAAACAGAGCACCGCTTGCAGCATCCCACCGGCATAGAGCGGGATATACAGGTTTCCGTCCTGCTCGACCCAGAACGAATCGCGCTGATTGCACAGCTCCGCCAGTTCCCGGCTGGAAACAGGCGCTTGCCGATGGGTGCCGATGATGGAATTCGAATGGAGAACAAGCTGACAGGTCCATTTTTCGGCCACGAACAAACAAGCCCCTTCCGCCTGCAAAACCGGTACGCCCAGTTGCATCACCTTGTGCAGAAGACGCTCGACAGGTTTCGTTTGTGTCAAGATGCGAAACAAAAGATTGGCGATGCGTAATTCAACCTGTTTCAGCATGCGAATTCCCTCATTTGGCCCCCACTCATCGAATCTGTCGCAACTGGTACCATTATATCAGAAACCTATAAAAAAGTTTAAAAATTAATTAGAAACTAAAAACTTTTCATCGGAATGCAGCAATATGCAACCAGGCAAAGTCAGCCGAATCCTGTTTGCATCCCCGGCTCGAACGGTCCGGCCGCGCTCCACGCGGATGTGCAACCATATCTGGCGATGGGCAGACTGAAACATAACGGAGGAGGGAGCAACTCGTGAATAAGAATGCGTTCACGCTTGGCTATCATCGGAGCTGTGAATGACTTGCTGGTTGGCCTGTTTCCATTCGATCTGGTTGCCAATCGGTTCGGAGGGCCGTAAGCCGCATTGAGTCGGATCGTCTACACGCTGATCGGGATCGCGGGGATTTGGTGCATCACTCTGCCGTTCAGGAAACGGATCGTCCCGTAAGCTTGCAACCAATCGCAACGGAACCCCGGTTCGGTTGCGGACCGAGGTTGCCGCATTTTCCTCCATTATAGCGTGTCTTTGCTGTTCTTTCCATCGAAACCGGTTTTCCCGGAAATCTCCCGCCCGTGGTCGGGGCCAGTATCGGGAACAACGGATCTTTTTGTCCCCACATACCAAAAGATGGGGCTCTCGCCCCATCTTGATCTCGATTGCCGGTTCACATTTTCGCAGCGTACAGAGAGCCCGCCTGATCCTGCCCTGCCCAAGCGGCTTCACCTGCCGGCTGCCCGCCACCCGCCATCGCCTGCGGAATCGGCTGGTAGTGGTGAAGCATCGTCTTGGCGGTGTGATCGTTCATCGTCGGAACTTGATACCAGCCGCGATGGTTCATGTAGTTGAACACCTCATACGCTTCCTGTGCACATGTGACGGACCCGTTGACCAACATTTGCCGCACGTTCGGATCCGCGCATTCCAATGCGGCCGCCATCCGGTTTTTCGCCGAGTTTTTGTGGGCGATCAGCACGGCCGTTGCGATCGATTGGTCGTTCATCTGCGCTGCCCCCGTTTGCGGCGCGGTCGGTTGCGGATTGCGCAGCCCGTAGCGGATATCGTATTGGTGTACCGTATGCATTGGCATCATTTTTGCCTGAGCGGTCGTATAATCATGCGTGTAGGCGACCAGTTGATTGTATCCCTGAATCGCCGACTGGATGTGGCGATGCAGCATGTCCCGCAGCGTCGGGTCCTGGCACTGCTGTTCATACACCGAAAAATGCTCGATCATGCACTTGTGCTCCGACAGGATCTCGTGCACTTCCATCGTTTCATGTGCCCCAAACGGCATTTCGATACACTCCTTTGCTGGATCTTTCCAGTGCTAGAGTGCCCGTAAATGAGAGCGATTATACGATCGAATCGTAAATCCCGTCATAAAAGTCGGCTTCCGACATGGCGATCGTCACGCCCGCCCGGTACATCGTCTGCAGATCCTGAGGGTCTTGATACTGCACCAAAATATCCTTGCAAAGTTGATAATGGCGCGGTTCGTGGTCATCCGCATGCACCACCCAGAAAGCGACGTTCAATCTGCGCGTCTGATTGTAGTTCGGATGCCGTAGCCCCTTGCCGATCAGCCCCATCACTTCGCCGGCAAACAATTCGGACCCAAGCCCCACAGCCGCCATCGCTTCCAACGGAGTGGCCGTTTGCAGGAAGTGCAGGAATGTCTCCACCGCCTGTTTCGGGGCGGGAGCGACCGGATAGTCCGGTACATGCTCATCGCTGATTTTGACATCCGGCGCGGCCGATTCCAAAAATGAGCGGTACAGCCGGGAATGATACCCTTTCGGGTTGCCGCGGCCCGCTTCGTCCCACAGATTGTCAGCGATCGGCACCCACCACTTGTCAATCGGCTCCATCGCCGCGATCGCCGCTCCCAGGATGCGGGGGAAGTTGCGGCTGTAGTAGCTGTATTGCAGGGCGAATTCCCGAATTTGCGCCTCGCTGAACTCCCCTTTTAGTAAAGCAGTGAGGAACCGTCCCTCGATAATGCGCTCCCTCACCTTCTGCATGACGGCCTGTTCGACCTCTTCATATGTACGAAAACCAGGTGTTTCCATGTTCGGCTCTCTCCTTTCTCCCTCTTCTATTCAAAAACCCAGTAGCCAAAACGTCAAGTCTCCATCTCTCAAAACTTGCCGCAGAAAAACAGGGAGGCGCTTCCGAAATAGGGTTCGTCAACAAAAGACGCCCTATACGAAAGCACCCCACACTGCTCACCGCTCACCCGAGCAGCCTACCGTTGAACCGCGCCACATACCGCTCCCACACATCTTGCGTGACCGGACCCAGATTCGCCTGGTACATGCCCAGCGACATATCGCAGCCGTCGCGGTCGTTTTCGCTGTCAAATTCGGCCGCGACGGGGGTGTCATCCGCCAGTTTGTACGTCAATACAAAGCCTGTTTCCGCCATCGTTTGTCCCGCCTTTTGCCTAAAATGTCCCCGATCCCGGAAAACGGCCGGCACCGCCTCTGAATTGGCTCGATCCATTCTGCCGGCTCCCCTGCTTTCCTCCGCTCAATCGTGCACCACTTCCCAATTGTGATCGCACGTCGCCTCGATCGTTCCCCGTTCCAAAATGTAACTGGCGATCAGTTCCGACACGTCGGTCGGAATGTCGCGCACCACCTCTTTGCCCTGGAACATGAAATAGTTGCCGCCGCCGCCCGCTCGGTAGTTGTTCATCACCACTTCGTAATATTCGTCCGGCTTGACCGGCTGCCCCTTGTACCTGAGCATCACCACCCGTTCACCGACCGGACGAGAAATATTGATCCGGTACTCGATCCCTTCCCACATATCGTAGTTGTAATGCTGCGGCTTCGGGGTCGTGAACCGCGGATTGACGGTGATCGGCCCGCCGTCGTATGGGGCAAAATAAGACGCGCTTTGCTCCAGAGCATCTTTGATATCCTGCCCGGTCACCCGCAGCACGCGCAGGGTGTTCGGGTAAATGTAATTCGCCACGATGTCGCGCATCGTCACATCCGGCTTGAAGCCAGGCGCCTCATTGTCAAACAGGGCGGTGTTCGAAATGTCGACTTGCCCGTAAGCCATCTGCACTCTGTTGATGAATTCGATCAACGGATTGTCTTTGGTACGGATTTCCATCGGGTCGTGTACAAGCATGTCGCCTTTGATTTTGCCGATCGGCTGATCCAGCCAGATTTGCGTCTTCTCTTCGTAAGGCCGCACCAGTTCGACGACTTCCGCATCCGGCTCGACGTTTTCCGCCGATAGAAGCTCCGCACTTTTGGCAGCCACCACCCAGCGGCCTGCCTGCTGCTCCAATTCAACCGAAACCTTACCCAATGCCCGCCCCTGGTAGCTTGGCTGCACAACCACCACGCCATTGACGGTGCCAGTGATCGATCGGTGCTGATGTCCGGTCAGCAGGACATCGATTCCCGGCACTTCCATGCAAAGCTGATAGCCCTGGTTTTCTCCGGTCAACTTTTCCGTCGGCTCCCCCGTTTCCAAATCCCGCTCAAAGCCGCCGTGGTACGACACGATCACCAGATCGGCCCGTTCCCGCAAAATCGGCACCCAGCGCTTGGCCGTTTCCACTGCGTCGAGAAATTCCATGCCAGCGATATGATGGGGGTTCTCCCAATTCGGGATATAGTGCGTGGTGAGCCCCAAAATGGCGGCGGTGATGCCACCGGGCAATTTTTTCAGCAGATACGGCTGACCGAAAAACGGTTCATCCGATCCGCTTTTCACAAGATTGGCGGACAGCCAGGGAAAGTTCGATTCCCGGATCGCTTTGCCGAGCGCGTCTTGCCCGTAGTTAAATTCGTGGTTGCCCAAAACGGCCGCGTCATACGACAGATGGTTGAGCACCTGGACCATGGGATCGGGCGGCCGATTGTCGATCCGGGCATGGTAATACGTGAGCGGCGTTCCCTGGATCAAATCCCCGTTGTCGATCAAAATCACATTCGGATTGATTTGACGTTCTCTGTCAATCAGTGTGGCGATTTTCGCCAGTCCCACCTCATACGGCTGGTTGTTGGCATAGTGAATCGGCAGAACGTGGCCGTGTACGTCGCTTGTCTCGAGAATGGCAAGCGTCGTCCGATTTCGATTCGACGCGCTCATGCAGCTTCCTCCCGTACTTCATCTGTCTTTCACTATAGCAACACCGTTTTGGAAACACAACCGACCCCACCATTCCACCCTTAAAAAATCGGGCCAGCAGCTGTGAAAAAATTTACATGGCATTAACATGAAAGCGTCGGAAGTATATGTTATAGTAATCTTGGAGCGCATACCACATTATGGGGGTTACTTGTCATGTTAAAAAAAGCAGTGGCAACAGGTTTTTCGATCCTATTGTCAGGCGTCCTGCTCGCAGGTTGCGGCGGCAAGGACAACGCGCCGCCCACGGGGCAGGGCGGAGCCGGCAAAGGGTATGTTCCGAAAGAATTGAATGTCCAATTCGTTCCTTCGCAAAATGCAGAAAAGCTGGAAGCAAAAGCGAAACCGCTGGAAAAATTGCTCGGTGACAAACTGGGCATTCCGGTTAAAGTCAGCGTTTCCACCAACTACAATACGATTATTGAAGCGATGGCTTCGAAGAAGGTGGATGTCGGATTCCTGCCTCCCAACGCGTACGTGCTGGCGCATGACGAAAAGAAAGCGGCAGACGTGCTGCTGCAGGCACAGCGCTTCGGCGTCGACGATGCAACAGGCAAACCGACCGACCAATTAGTAGATTTTTACAAGTCGATGATTATCGTCAAAGCCGATTCGCCCATCAAGACGATCCAGGACCTGAAAGGCAAGAAAATGGCATGGCAGGACGTCACTTCCTCGGCCGGTTACGTTTGGCCGGCAGCCGAACTGAAAAAAGCGGGGATCGATCCGGATAAAGATTTGCCCGGCAGCGTGACGGTGAAAGGGCATGACAAAGCGGTGCTGGCCGTACTGAACGGTCAAGTGGATGCGGCGGCCGTGTTCCAGGACATCCGGGCACAGATGAAAGATGTGCCGGACGCCGTGCAGAAAACGCGGGTTCTGATGTTCACGCAGCCGATCCCGAACGACACGATCTCGGTGCGCAGCGACATGGACCAGGAATTCCGGAAGAAACTCCAACAAGCGTTTATCGAGATCGCCAAGGATCCGGAAGGCAAGAAAGTGATCCAGGACATCTACACCCATCAGGGCTATGTCCCGTCGGACGACAAGAAGTTCGACATCGTGCGCGAATACGCCAAACTGGTCGGCCAGAAAAAATAAAGTTGGATGATTGGATGAAACAAGGCGACCCTCGGACTATCCGAGGGTTATCTTCGTATTATCAGGTGATCCGGAGGGAACAAAATGAACCGTTTTACTTTTTTCGTACCATTGCTTTTTGTTTCAATCTTTTCCACCAGTTGTTCCTCAGATGCAATTGAAACAAGATCTATCAAACGAGTTTACTATCAAGATCAAGTGATTGTATTGATGTATCACCATATTGATCCAGAGCAAAGAGGATCTTCTATTACGCTTGAGAATCTTACCCGTCATCTTGATACGATGCGAGAACAAGGTTTTCACTTTATTCGCATGAGTGATTATTTGTCTTTCGTGAAAGGAGAACAGAGCATCCCCGAAAATGCGGTCGTTTTGACATTTGATGATGGGTATGAAAGTTTTTACACATATGTTTACCCTGAGTTGAAGAAACGCGGTCTTTCGGCATCTAATTATGTCATTGTCGGATCAACAGATCACTTTGACCCGAAAAAAATCCCCCATCTAACCTGGGATCAAATGAGAGAAATGAAGAAGAACGGAATAGAGTTTTACAATCACACTTATGACTCTCACGAATTTATTAATCACAGCACAACCTTTGCCAGCCCAATTTTTCTTCCGGAAAAAAATCGTCTGGAAACACAGGAAGAATACCGGCAAAGAATATATGATGATCTTGCCTTGGCGGAAAAGAGACTCGAAGAAGAACTTGGACATCAACCTCACCGGGTTTTGTGCTTTCCGGGTGGTGTATATAACGATACCATTCTTGAAGTCTGCAACCAGCTTGGCATGAAGGTATTCCTAACCACAAATGAAGGTATCAATGACCGCAATCAGAAACTCGTGTATCGTATTTCGGCAGATGGCCTAACTGTTGAACAACTGCTTGAAAAGATACAAAAATATACGACTGCCAAAAGTACCAACACTCGTTAACAAGTCAATAAGAGCCGAGGGTCTAAGTTCAAGAAGAATAAACGAATCCGCCTACACCAGTTTTTTGCGGATATAGCCGGAAATCAGGTCGATCAGCGAGACCATCACAATAATCCCTAGCAGGATAATCACCACCCGGTCCCAGCTTCTTGCTTCCAAAGCGAAGATCAGCGGCGTTCCGATGCCGCCCGCCCCGATGATCCCGAGGATCGTCGCGGAACGGACGTTTATTTCGAACCGGTAGAGACTCAACGAGAAAAATTCCGGCAGCACCTGCGGAATCACCGCAAACCAGAGCGTCTGCAGCCGGCTGGCACCGCAGGCGGCCAACGCTTCCGTCGGGCCGAGATCCATGTTTTCGATCACTTCCGAAAACAGTTTTCCCAGCATGCCGATCGAATGGATGCCAAGCGCCAGCACCCCGGCATAAGCACCCGGACCGACCGCTTTGATGAACAGGATGGCCATCACAATTTCCGGAAAGGTGCGCACCACACTCAGAAAAAATTTGCCAAGGCCGGTCACGATCTTCAACCGGTTCATATTGTTGGCCGCCACAAACGCGAACGGGACACACAAAATCGCCGAGATAAATGTGCCCAGCACCGAAATCGCCAGCGTATCCAGCAATCCGCGCAGCAAATCTTCCCCTTCCGGGATATACACGTACGACCAGTCAGGATGCAACAGCCCTTGCAAAATCGACACGGTGACATCCCCGGCCGTTTCTTTCAAGCCGGTGAACGGGATGCCGGAGAGCGACCAGGCGTAGATGGCCAATACAAGCAGCGCAACCAGCCACACACGGATTCGAACTTTCAGCGGTTTTTTCAACACTTCGTTTCTCATAGCAGCTTCTCCCGGATTTTCGTACTGATAGTATCGATCAGCAAAACGGCCGCCAAGGTCAACAGAATGATCATCGACGCCCGGTCGTAGCGCAGTTGGTTGAGAGAACGGTCGAGCAGCAATCCGATCCCGCCGGCGCCCACCAGCCCGAGCACCGCCGCCGCCCGCACATTGACTTCAAACGTGTACAGAAAAAACGACATGAACTGGGCGGTCACCTGCGGCACCACGCCGAAATGAATCCATTGCAGTTTGTTGGCGCCAACCGAAGTCATCGCTTCCAGCGGACCGGGATCGATCGCTTCAACCGATTCGTATGCCAGTTTGGCGATCATCCCGAACGAGAAAAACGCCAGCGCCAGCACCCCGGCAAACGGGCCGAGGCCAAAAATCGCCACAAAAATCGAGGCGAACAGCAAATCGGGAATCGTCCGCACCAAATTCAAAAGAAAACGGGCGGGATAATACAACAGCGGGCTTTTCGTCACGTTGCGGGCGGCCAACAGCGCCACCGGAATCGCCAGCAAAGCGCCTGCCGTGCTGCCGACGACCGCCATTTGGATGGTTTCCAGCATCGGCTGCCAGATGACGCTGATGTACGACCAGTCGGGCGGCCACATGTCGAGCAACAGATTGCCCATCTCCGGAAATCCCTGAATCAGCTGCGCAATCGTCGCGTCCGTTTTGTAGGCGCTCCCCCACAGCAGCAACAACAGGAGAACCGCCGTCAGCACCGATTTCGTTTTGGGCGGAGGTGTGAAGGTGTCGCGGCTCATTCGGCGTCCACTCCCAACAGCTCGTCCTGTTTGATCGGACGGCCGTAAATCTCGGCAAACACGTCATCGGTCGCCGCCTCCACCGGGCCGTCGAACACCACCTGTCCCGCCCGCAGGCCGATAATCCGCGTGGCGTATTCCCGCGCCAAATCGACGAAGTGCAGGTTCACCACCGTCGTGATGCCCAACTCCCGGTTGATCCGTTTCAGGTCGTCCATCACCTGCCTGGTGGTCAACGGATCGAGCGATGCGACCGGCTCATCCGCCAGGATAATTTTCGGCTCCTGTGCCAATGCACGGGCGATCGACACCCGCTGCTGCTGCCCGCCGGACAGTTGATCGGCGCGCACGTAAGCTTTTTCCCGGATGTTGACCCGCTCCAGAGCCCGCAAGGCGATTTCCACATCTTCCTTCGGGAACAGACCGAGCATCGTCCGCAAGGTCGAATGGTACGCGACGCGGCCGGACAACACGTTGCGGATCACGGACGAGCGCTTCACCAGATTGAAATTCTGAAAAATCATCCCGATATCCCGGCGCATCCGCCGCAGCTGTTTACCGGTTGCGGCGGTGATCGATTGGCCGTCGATCCATATCTCCCCGTGCGTGATGTCGTGCAGCCGGTTAATCGAACGCAGCAAAGTCGATTTTCCTGCGCCGGACAAGCCGACGATCACGACAAATTCCCCTCTGTGAATCGTCAGATTGATGTCTCTCAAACCGACCGTTCCATTTGGGTACACTTTCGAAACCTGTCTGAATTCAATCATGCCGGAACCAACCTTTTTTAATTTTTCATTGCCGCTTGTTTGACAGATTGCTTCGACAAATCGTACCCGTTTTCCTCTTTTCTGCCATTCTATTCCCAGCAGCAAACTTCCAGCCGGTTCCCGTCCGGATCTCGGAACCCGAAGAACCTGACCGTTCCGTCGTCCTGCAACTCCTCTACTTCGACACCGCGGCTTTTCAGTTTCTCATAGGTTCCCTCGATATCGGATGTGAAGAAAATCGGATAGGCGGTGGCAAACCGCCGGGCCGGCATCACTTCGTCCGAATGCAGCTCATAGAGCGTCAGCGGCGTTTCTTCGCCCACCTTGAAAATCACGATCCTGTGATCGTCCTCCCCCACATAGAGCGGGGTCAATTCCAGCACCTCCTCGTACCACTTGCGGGCTTTCCGGATATTTTTCACCCGCACGATCACGGTATCGATCCGTTCAAACAGCCCCATCAGTCTTCCTCCTTCGCTGCATGCAAAAACCGGAATTGTTTCGCAAGGTCCGCTCGATCCAGTGCCAGGGCAGCACCCGTTTCAGCCAAATTTGTTGTTTCACGCCCTTCCCCACCGGATAGCGCAAATTCGGGTAGGGGGAGCGCACGGCTTGCATGATCGTGTCAACCACCGCATCCGGCTCCGGCGCCCGTTCCGCCACGCGCTCCACGTACCTGGCAATCATCCGCGCTCTTTCCGCATAGGGCGAATCCGATTTTGTCCGAAACGCCTGGAAGCCGGGCCCACCCGGTCCCGCGCCCCCACCTGTGCCCGTATTCGTTCGCACGTCCGCATCCCCTCCCGGTTTCTGCATACTCCTGTTGCGATCATATCATTGGCGCAAACCGACCCACAAGTGCATACTTGAGCGAGCCATTTGAAGTTTACAACTCTCCAAAAGTTTGTTGGTCCTTAAAAATCCGATCAAAGGTGCCATTTTGGTGAGCGTAATACTGGTGATATGCGAGCCGCCTTAGGCGGGTCGCTTTTCGTTTCCTCAGTTCCGCGAACGTACGAACGTACGTGCAAACGCAACGAACGTAAAAGAGAGCGACAACATGCCGCTCCCTTCTTATTTAGTGAACCTTACCGCCAGGCAAAACGGTCAAATGTCTACATGTACGTTCGACGTCCCAAAACATTTCCTGGTTCAATTCTTCTTTCAGCCCTTGGCGGCCTCATAACCATCAACGTCAACCGCTTTTTCGTCCGCGAGACAGCGCAGCCCCTATTTTCCCTTCACATACTTCGCATCGAACAGGAACAGACGCAGCAGCAGATACAAGGACGGCACCAGCAGGCACAAACCGCCGATAAACGACCAGATCAGCGCTTTCCCCATCACCGGATTGGTGACGCCGGAATGGATCGTCACGTACGGATAGAGCAGGTACGGCAGATGCGATTTTCCGTAGCCGAAAAAGGCGCTGGCAAACTGCAGCATGACCAGCACGAACGCCAGCCCGTATGATTTTCGCCGCAGGATCAACCCGACGGCCAGCAGGAAGCAGGCCAGCGACAGCGTAAACAGCCAACTGTGGTCCAGCATCGCGTTAAAATGGTCCAGGTTGTGGTTCCGAAGCGACACGAACACCAGAAAGCTGGCAAAAATCGTCGGGAAACTCCAGAACAGCGCCCAGATCCGCAGCAGTTCCTCCGCCTCGCGGTCTTCCGCTTTATGCGCATAGTAGGTGAGAAAACTGGCGCTGATGAACAACACGCTGACCAGCGCCAGAAACACCACCGACCAAGAGTAGGGGCTGGCGAACAGGCGGTCCATCAGCAAGTGCACCTGATCACCTTGCTTGACGATAAATCCGCCTTCCGAGATCGTCAGAATCGTCGCCAGTGAAGCCGGAATCAACAGCCCGGTCGCTCCATACAGAAAATGGGACACATGGCTCTTTTTCTGTCCGTATTGGTGAAACGCGTAGAACGAGCCGCGAATCGCCAGCAGGATCAAGGCGATGCTGCCCGGTACCAGCAAGGCGGTCCCGTAATAGTAGGCCGTGTCCGGAAAAAATCCGACCATCCCGACGATAAAGAAAATCAGGAACACGTTCGTCACTTCCCAGACGGGCGACAGGTAACGGTTGATCACGGCGTTGATGATCTCGCCCTTGCCCGTGATCCTGCCGTAATAGGAGAAAAACCCGGCCCCGAAATCGATCGAGGCGACAATCAGATAGCCGTACAGAAAAATCCAGAGGACGGTGATTCCAACCAGTTCAATCGACATCTGACCTCACTCCCTTCCAGCGACCGGTCAGCGGTGCGGAATGCCCCGCTGTTGCATTTCCAATTCAGGCGGATTTTTGCGGAACATGCGAACCAGTACGTAACTGCAGACGATGCCGAGTACCAGGTACAACAACGAGAACAAAAGCAGCATCTTGTCCACGTTGGAGGCGGTGGTCACACCGTGCGCCGTTCGCATATACCCGCGCAAAATCCAGGGCTGCCGGCCGATTTCCGTGAACACCCAGCCGAACTCGATCGCCAGCATGGCGAGCAGTCCGCCCAGCACAATCAGGCGAAGCAACCAGGGGTTCCACTCGTGCTGCGGCCGCCAGCGGCGGATCACCAGGAAGAGGAGCGACACAATCGTCAAATACACCCCAATGCCGACCATCAGATCAAAGAAATAGTGCACGTACAGAGGCGGCCACAAGTCTTGCGGGAACTCGTTCAACCCCTTCACTTCCGCGTTGAAATCGCTGTGTGCCAGAAAGCTGAGCGCCCCGGGGATGACCAGCCCTCCCTTCACCTCATGCGTGACCGGGTCCAACACGCCGCCGATGATCAGATCGGCGTTGCGCTCTGTGACAAAATGCCATTCGGCAGCGGCCAATTTTTCCGGTTGGTACTCTGCCAGGAATTTGCCGGACAGGTCCCCGATCACCGCCGTCGCCACGGCAAACACAAAACTCCACGCCACCGTCAGCCGCAGCGCTTTCCGGTAATAGTCGCCGCGCTTGCCGCGCAGGATTGACCAGGCGGTAATCGCGGCCAGAATGAAGGCGGAAGTCAAGTACGCAGAGGAGAGAACGTGCGCCACCTTGGTCGGGGTTGCCGGATTGAACATCGCCTGCAGCGGCTCTATCGACGTGATCACCCCATTTTCAAGCGTGAATCCTTGCGGTGTATTCATAAACGCGTTGACCGTGGTGATGAAAAACGCCGACGCGGACGACCCGATCACCACGGGAATCAGCAACAGCCAGTGATACAGCCGGTTTTGGAAGCGGTCCCACGTATAGAGATAGATGCCGAGAAAAATCGCCTCAAAGAAAAAGGCGAACGTCTCCAGGAACAGCGGCAGCGAGATGACCTGTCCAGCCACCTGCATAAAGCTCGGCCAGAGCAGCGACAGTTGCAGCCCGATGCACGTGCCGGTCACCACTCCGACCGCCACCGTT
This sequence comes from Effusibacillus pohliae DSM 22757, assembly GCF_000376225.1. Taxonomy (NCBI): domain Bacteria; kingdom Bacillati; phylum Bacillota; class Bacilli; order Caryophanales; family Alicyclobacillaceae; genus Effusibacillus; species Effusibacillus pohliae. Next base: position 856 of record NZ_AQXL01000129.1, on the reverse strand, counting down.
ACGGTGAACCCGCGCGCCCAGCGTCTTGCCAGCAGCGTATAGTGCGGATCGTTGCGGCGCAAGCCCATCCATTCGGCGATCAGGATCATGACTGGCACGCCGACGCCGATCGTCGCGAAAATGATATGAAACCCCAGCGTCAATCCGGTTAGCATTCGGCTTTGCATGAATGTATCCAGCATGCTCTCCACCCTCCTTTGACGGTTTCTATTTTATGATAATCCAACCGGAGGACGGAGAGAGACGGTTTGCCGCGCCAGACTTTGACGGTTCGGTGGCGGTTTTATGTCAATTCTTTGAACCGGCGGTCGCAGGAGCCCTCCCCTCTTGGCAGCACTGGCTTGTACCCGCCAGCATGGCTGGTCTGCGCACCGCCAGCCCGATCACGATGGCATTGTCCCCGGCCAGCACCAGGTCGATCATGATGATCGCCAGCAACGCCGACCACACTTCCAGCGAAAACCATTCCATGTCTCCCACTCTCTCTTTTCCCATTTTTCTTTCGGTACTGCTCTAGCTGCTGCGCCCGCCTCGGACGGGTTCCCCTTCCAGACCCGCCCCCTTCGTTGTGGCAGCGGGCCGCAAATCGAGTAGGAGGGGGCGGCTAACCCCCGTCCTCTCACACCACCTAGCATGCGGGTCCGCACTAGGCGGTTCCAAAAGGTTGACGAAGTTCCAGATAACGTACAAGCAAACTTTTCAGCCCTTGTGCTTCCCAATAGGAAGTATCAAGGGCATTGTTTAGGTTGCGGGCCATTTCCCATGCCCCGCAACGGGAGTTGGCCATGATGTGAACCGCAAATTCCGGCACACCCAGTGCCCGTAGTTCCCGATAGCGTGTTCGCACTCGCTTCCA
>NZ_AQXL01000128.1 GCF_000376225.1 Effusibacillus pohliae DSM 22757 | reverse complement strand
GGGTTCGCTCGTAGGGTTCCGCTTGGATCTGCTCCGATGCTTGCTTCTGTAAGAGTTGGTTCAAAAACGACTGCATGAGAGATGGAGCCAGTTTGCCATGTGTTGTAAGCAGTTGGTGTAATTCTTCTGCGGAAAGGGTAAGATGGAAGTGAGTCATTTCGATTCCTCCTTGGGATATTGTTGTAGACAAACTCCATGATTCCCAAAAAGAGGATTGAAATGACTCTTCCTATTTCAGATCCTTTTTACACATAATACCGGACACAACTTCCGCCAGCACTCCTTCGATGAACATGTTGTAGACGGTGGAGGCTTCTGCAACCATGGGGCGCGCAGCAGACGGTTCATCGCTTCCGGTAAAATTTCGTAGAAAATTTTGCGGTACGTGGCGCTGTGGAAATGCGAAAGGTCGCCCGTTTCCCCGATCGCGTCAAGCAGCAGCCGGAAAAATTCGGTGTGTTTGGCTTCCTCGAACAGGAAAGTGGTCAAGAACATCTCTTCTTCGATCCGTCCTTCCTGTGCGACGACCATGAGCAGCGGCAGCAGATCCAGCGTGGCCGCTTCTTCGCCCGCAATCCACGCGGGCTGGTCGTGAGCATTTCGGATCGCATGTGGCCATCCCCTCCCCAAAACAAATCAATCAATTTTGAAAATATTTACAACAAAACCCAGAACTTTGGTACAATGTAAGTGCGTACATGTATAGGATACCGGTGGATCAGGTCGTATCCTATCCCTGAAAACGTAGGGAGGCAATGTCCGTGTCAAGCATGCGCGTGCAAACATTCGTCCGGGAGCTGGCGGCTGACCACTGCCTTGAACGAAGGTTGGAAATGGTGGTTTGTGCAGGAATTTGGCTTGTCATCGCTCGTCATTTCGTGCGGTGAAAGCATCAAGCAGTTGGCAGCGGCACTGCGGATCAGCCAGTTCACAATCCGCGATTACGTCCAGTCGGCCATCCGCAAAATGGGCGTCCAGCACCGGTCGCAGGCGGTGGCGGAAGCGATCCGGCAGGGGATTATCGATTGAGCCATTCCGATCATGAGGTGCAGGTTCTAGAGCAGTGGAAGTAAATCGATACTTTTGCATAAATATTCGGAGGTGCCAGGATGGACCCTAAAGGGTATTTGTTCGCTGCCGAAATGACTGAAAACAATGGCAGTTCGGTTGGCATCTGCAATAGTTTTTGTTCAGCAAACGGCAGGAACTGGCCAAAGAGCGCCGAATTTGTCAGGTGTAAGGAGAGATACACCGATGATCAATCTGAAACAGCAAACGATCGAACAAATCCGGTCCTGGCTGGACAAGCAAACGGACGTGCCGGATCACATCCTCGACCGGATGCGGCGGGACACTCGTGCGGGCGTGCGGGCCATCGCTGAATCGTATCTGAAAAAACGGGCGCGGGCGCGAGCGGAGCGGGAGCGGATGGCAAAGCTTTGGGACTATGAACGGACGCTTGCCGCGCAGGGATATCAGGCAATCGCGGGCGTTGACGAAGCGGGCCGCGGGCCATTGGCGGGACCGGTTGTGGCAGGCGCCTGTATTCTGCCGTTAGGGATTGAGATTCCCGGATTGAACGATTCCAAACAGCTGGCACCGGAAGAACGGGAGCGGCTTTTTGACGTGATCCAGGCGAACGCGCTCGCTTACGGTGTAGGCATCGTGGACGTCGACTATATCGATACATACAATATTTTGCAGTCTACATACGAAGCGATGCGGCGGGCGATCCAGGCGTTGCAAGTACAGCCGGATCATCTGCTGAACGATGCAGTGACAATCCCCGGCGTGGAGATTCCGCAACTGCCGGTGGTGCAGGGAGACGCCAAGAGCCATTCGATTGCGGCCGCTTCGATTTTGGCGAAAGTTACCCGTGACCGCCTGATGCAGGAATACGGCAAGTTATACCCGAAATACGGTTTCGAGAAGCATATGGGATACCACACGCCGGAGCATATCGAAGCATTGCAAAAATACGGTCCTTGCCCCATCCACCGCCGTTCGTTTGCCCCGGTGGCTGCGGTACTGGAACGTGTGTGAGTTTGACGGAGTGCGGTGTCGGGAGTGCAGGCGGCGGTTTTCCAAAAGTCAGCTGCAGGAGGGATCCATGTGAACATTCGGCTATCGTTGTTGCAAATCTCGGGGCAGACGCTGCGTGCCGATCCCACCCGTCCGGGTCTGCAGCTGGCAATCGGTGAGCTGGTACATGCAACGCTGGTCGAAATGGCGGACGACCGCTCCGCCATTTTGCAAATCAGGGGGGAAACGGTCCGGGCGCAGTTGCAAACCCCGCTTCCCAAAGGGGCGATTGTTCCGCTGGTAGTGATAGGCCAGACGGATAACGGCATGTGGGAACTGAAGGTCAGCCCTTTTGCAAAAGATGGCCTATCGGGCAATGCGGCACCGGAGTTGCTGCAGCAAGCGGCGTCCAGTGAAGCCGGACCCCAGTCGCTCTCCAGACTGCTGCAAAATCTGGGGCTGCGTAACACGCCGTTGACCCGGCAAATTGTCAGCAGGCTGTTGAACGGGGGACAATCGGTCACTCCCGTGTTGGTGCAGACGATCGAAGCACTGTTGGAACAAGCGGCAGAGGGCGTTCCACAGAGGGCGTTGACAACGGGACAGTCTGCCGGTTCGACCATGCAAGAAGCGGCGAACAGTCAGAGGTTGGCCCAATCCCTCGACGTTTTGGTCGAAATGGCAAGAAGGAATATCCCCTTGACTGCGGCCACGTTTCAAGCGGTGAAAGCGTTATGGAATGGACCTTCTCTCAGTGAACTGCTCACAGAGGCGTCGGTCTGGGAATCTCTTTCCGGTGATCATTCGTCGCCTGCCACCCGCCACCCGCTACCGGACAGTGCGGAAGCGGGCGGCTCGATCCCGGGGAGATTCGACCTCACAGGTGCTGATACCGGCTCTGCCCCGATGGATGGGGCACGTGGCGGTACAGCTTCTGCAAGAGCGTTTCACGCATCCACCAGCACGGCTGCTGGGTCCACGTTTGGCGTGGGTACAGGTTCTGGATTGGATGTTGATGGGCGTGCCACCGCGCTTCCCAAGGCGGCCGTTGCCCCCCGTTCCGGCACCGCTCCTGAAGCGCCAGCAAGCGTGCGGCCAGGCTTTCCGCTTGCAGACGTGATGCTGGAACTGGAGCGGTTTGTCCAATTGTCCCCGCAAGAACGGGTGATCGCATTGCAATCGGCGGTAAGACGGTTGGGGCTGGACCATGAACATAAGCTCGGCTTGCTGCAGAGGACGGGGGCCGAGATGGCCTTGCCCGACACCCTGAAATCAGTCGTCTTGACCCAACTGCAAGCACCTCCGAATGATCCGGCACTTGACCAAATCCTGCAGCACCTGACCGGCCAACAATTGATGCATTCGCGAAAAGATGATGCGAGCCCTTTCTTCTATCATTTCTTTGCGCTGCCGATCCGCGTCGGCGAACAGCCCGCGGATGCAAAGATTCACCTGCTGACCCGCAAAAAAGCAGGCAAGCACCTCGACCCGTTCAATTGCTACCTGTATTTCCAGTTGCAGTTGCCGACAATTGGAAAAGTGGGGGTGCATGTGCAAGTCGTCGAGCGTCTGGTGTCGATCCGCCTGATCGCCGAGGCGGACGTCCCCATCCGATTGGACGGTGTGGACTTGGCCGCGTTGCGGCAGGGGCTGCAGCAAGCTGGCTATCAACTGGGAACTGTTCGGCAGGAGATCGGGAAAGTGGATGGGACCGACCCATTTTTCCAGGCAAATGTGCCATTTGCGAACGGAACGTTCGATTTAAGGGCGTGAACCAACCGGGTAGCAGGAACCGGATACACAACCGGCTTTTTGCACCGATCCACTTGCGATGAGGTGACCGGATATGCAGCGCAATCAACCGAAAAAAGCGGCTGCCCTGGCTTACGATCCCGCTGTCGACCAGGCGCCGAAAATCGTCGCCAGCGGCCAAGGGGAAATCGGCCAGCGGATCATCGAACTGGCGAATGAACACGGGGTGCCCGTCCATCAGGATCCGGTGCTGGTCGAAACATTGCTGGCGTTTGACGTGGGACGCGAGATTCCGCCGGAACTGTACCAGGCGGTGGCGGAAATCCTGGCGTTCGTGCAGCATTTGGAACGAAAAGCGGCAGGGAAAACGGAGAATGTACCATGAAAGACCGGCGGGTCGAACGCGGACGCTGGGGAGAATCGGTGGCACGTCGTCATCTCGAATCGATGGGATGGGAGATCGTGGCCGTCAACTGGCGATGCCGCTACGGCGAGATTGACATCGTGGCGTTGGACGGCGCCGATCTGGTTTTTGTAGAAGTGCGCACGAGGTCGTCCAACCGGTTTGGCACGGCGGCCGAATCGGTCGATTGGCGGAAACAGAGGAAGGTACGGCAGGTGGCGGCTGCTTTTTTGGCGGCGAATTCGGTTTGCGCGTCCCGCTACCGGTTTGATATGATCAGCATACGGAGATCGGACGGCGGACAAGCTCCGGATCTTCTTCATTTTCGCAACGCATTCTGAAATCGAAACAACGGAAGCAGGAGTGAAAACATGGTCTGGTTGTATTGGGTAATCGGGGTTGTTAGTTTTCTTTTGGGGGCGGTTGCCGGATTTTACGGCGCGGTCCAATATTTGAAGAAACAGATGGCGAACATGCAGATGTCGGAAGAGGAAATCGCGGCGATGGCGCGCAGCATGGGCCGCAATCTGAACAAAAAGCAGCTGGCGCAAATCACGCGGCAGATGAAAAACATGAGCGCCAAGAATTTTGCGGCCAGCAACGCGAAAAAGAAGAAAAAGTAAAGCGGCGAACGATGGCGGTTGACAAGATTCGCCAATGGTTCTATGCTAATGCACAGAGACAAGTACATAGCAAGTGGATTGGTGCTCTTTCACGAGAGAGAATAGGGAAATCGGTGCAAATCCGATGCGGTCCCGCCACTGTGAGAGGGAGCTTTCGTTCCTGGATGCCACTGCCGCCCTCGGCCAGTACAGTGCTGGCTTCGGGGCCCGCCGAAGGAATCGGAATAGGCTGCAAGCGCTAAGGCAATGAATGGCCAAGTCGCCCTATATGCCGTTTGGGGGCGGCGCTTGATGCGGCTTCGGTGGGAAGGTTCGGGAAGGCGAACGGAAGCGATGAACTCAAGCCAGGAGACCTGCCAATTCGCGTGTTCCACAACCTTCGCGGAAAGGGATGTGGCGAGCGAGGCTTTTTTTGCTGTGCCCGCCCCTGACCGCCGGTTGGGGGCGTTTGTTTTTGTCGACATCAAAAAAGGGGAGAAATCAGCATGCGAAAACTTACAGCGATCGCAACCGCCCTGGTGTTGACCGCCGGGCTTGCGGCAGGTTGCGCATCCAAATCTCAGCCGGCGCCGCAGCAACCGGCCGGAAACGAAACGAAAACCGCGGGGCAGACTTCCTATCCGTTGACGATCAAGGATGCGACCGGAACGGACGTGACGGTTCAGAAAGAACCGCAGCGGATTGTGTCACTCGCTCCGAGTGATACGGAAATTCTGTTTGCGCTGGGCCTTGGCGACAAGGTGGTCGGTGTTGACAAATTTTCCGATTATCCGGCGGAAGCCAAGAATAAACCGGTGATCGGCGACATGAACACCGATACGGAAAAAGTGGTTGCGCAAAAACCGGATCTTGTACTGGGCGGTGCCTCCCTCAACAGCAAGGCGATCGAAGCGCTGCGCAAGCTGGGCATTACCGTATTTGCCGTCGAGCCGAAGACACTTGCCGATGTGCAGCAAAACATCCGTGACATCGGCAAGATCACCAACACGTCAGGAAAAGCGGAAGAAGTTGTGCGGGGCATGGAGAAAAAAGTGGCCGACATCAAATCGAAACTGCAGAGCCTGGCGGACGACAAAAAACCGCTTGTGTATGTGGAAGTGTCGCCCGCGCCGGATATTTTCACGGCGGGCAAAGGCACATTTATGGATGAACTAGTTCAGCTGGCGGGCGCCAAGAACGCGTTCGGCGATGTGAACGGTTGGGCAAAAATCAGCGCGGAACAGGTCGTGGCGAAAAATCCACAGGTGATTATCTCCACGCACGGCGTAACGGCTGATGTGCAAAAAGAGATCGCCGCCCGGCCCGGTTGGGACAAAATCGCTGCCGTCAAGGACAAGAAAGTGGTGGCGGTGGACACCAACCTTGTGTCGCGTCCGGGTCCGAGACTGGTTGAGGGATTGGAACTGTTCGCGAAGGCGATCCATCCCGAGCTGTTCAAGTGATGAATACGCGCAAGCTGTTGCTGGGGACGGGGATCCTGTCCCTGTTCCTGATCTTCAGTGCGGGTGTGGGAATTTCCGTCGGGAGTTCCCATATCCCGCTTTCTCATTCGATCGGCTATATCCTCGGCCACCTGCCGTTTGCCGAACCGATCATCACCCCCAACTGGAGCGAAACAGAAGCGGCCATCATCGGCAAAATCCGCCTGCCGCGGGTGCTGCTGGGCATCCTGGTCGGGGCTTCCCTGTCGCTGGCAGGCGTCGCATTCCAGGGGGTGCTGCGCAATCCTTTGGCAGATCCGTATATTTTGGGTGTGTCTGCCGGTGCTTCCGCGGGCGCGGCCACGATCATTGCGTTGGGGGCGGGAGCTGCGGTGACGGGCGGGCTTGCTTGGCATGGAACGGGGCTCGATCGGCTCGCCCTGACTGTTGCCGTACTCGGCCGCTTTGCCGTGCCCGTGGCGGCGTTTTTGGGCGCAATGCTGGCCCTTTTGCTGGTGTTTTGGCTGGGGAGGACGGAACGAAGGCTGCGGCCTGAAACGTTGATCCTGTCCGGCGTCGTGGTGAATTCGCTGTTCGGGGCGATTCTGACATTTGCGCTGACGATGGTGGCTGACAACAAGACGCAGCAGATCGTCCTCTGGCTGCTGGGCAGCCTGGCCTTGCGGGGCTGGGAGCACGGCCTGACGGTGCTGCCGTTTTTCTTGTTGGGATTCGTCGTAATCTGGTCGTGCAGCCGCGAGTTGAACGCTTTCGCGATGGGGGAAAAAGGGGCCGCCTCGCTCGGCGTACACGTGGAACGAACGAAGTGGATCCTGTTGTTGACCGCTTCGCTGGTCACCGCCGTCGCCGTGTCCTCGGCGGGCATCATCGGCTTTGTCGGGCTCGTGATTCCGCATGTGGTGCGCATGGTGACGGGATCGGACCACCGGGTTCTGATTCCGTTGGCGACACTGGCGGGCGGGATTTTTCTGGTGCTGTGCGACGCGATTGCCCGTTCGGTCGTTCCTCCGTTCGAACTGTCGATCGGGGTGGTCACTGCGGCGGTCGGTGTTCCATTTTTTGCCTGGCAGCTTCGCAGAAGCAGGAGGGGGATGTGGTGATCCGGCTCGAACAGGTTTCTGTGTATCTGGGCGGAAAGCCCGTTTTGCAAGCGGTGGATTTTTGCCTGGAGAAAGGGCAAAGCGTCGGCATCATCGGCCCGAACGGAGCGGGCAAATCCACCCTGCTGCAAGTGCTCGGCGGACATCTTGCCCCGACGGAAGGAAGCGCCCGTTTGTACGACAAGCCGATCCACGCCTATCGAAGAAAGGAACTGGCGCAACGAATCGCCTTCATGCAGCAGATCTCGCACGCGGCACCGCAATTTACTGCGTATGAAACGGTGATGCTCGCTCGTTATCCATTTCTTGGTAGGTTTCAAGCGGAACGGGAGATCGATCATCACATCTGCCGCTCCAGCATGGAACGGACATGCACGTGGCATCTTCGCGACCGCACGCTCGATGAGGTGAGCGGCGGCGAGCGGCAGCGGGTCTTGCTGGCGCAGGTGTTGGCGCAGCAGCCGGAATTGCTGTTGCTGGATGAACCAACTACTTATCTCGATCTGTTCCATCAGTTGGAGCTATTGACGCTGCTGAAACGGGAACAACAAAATGGGCTGGCCTGGGTGGCGGTGCTGCACGATTTGAATCTGGCCGCCCAGTATTGCGACCGACTGCTGCTGCTGCAAGACGGGAAAGTGGTTCAATTTGGCACGCCGCGTGAAATTTTCGCTTCCGGTTCGTTGGCGGAAGTGTTTCATGTACAGATCACCGTGCTGGAGGTTCCAGGACTGTCGGTGCCGCAGATTGCGGTGACGCCAAAACCTTTTCCCGCTGCTGAAAAAGCCCTTGACGCTTGACGGAAACACGGCAAATCCGGTGTTTTTCCGGGAGGCGCCAGGGGCTTTTGTCTCTTGCACCTTACTTCGGCTTTCGATTGGGTACTTGCTGCAGCGTCCAGGTGGTGACATCCCTCTGTTTTTCCGCGAGGACGGAGAACAATTCTTGGACCAGGGGCTGAAAGCCGTTTTTTTCCAGCAGTTTGCACGCCTCAAACAGCAGTAACGGTTCACTGTCCGTGATGTCGATTTCCACGACCGGCAACTCGTCGCCGTATACCGCATGGTACAAGTCAGGCACACCGACTCCAAGCTGAATGCTGTCCAGATACATGTCCAGCCAGGCTAACGCTCTGAGGGTTTCGGCAAGATTGAATGCAGGTTGTTGCTTCGCCAATGGGAACGCCTCCTTCCATGCTTTCCTTAGTATTCGTCGGACAGGAGGGTCTGTCCTGCCGCATGTGCTGCAAACGTTTTTAGAAGGATATGCGATTTGCGAAAAAATAGCACGTCTTATTTCCGGAATTTTCGATCAAGACTCCGGTATTGGATCGCTTCCGCGATGTGGTCGCCTTGGATTGTGTCCGCTCCTGCCAAATCGGCGATCGTTCGTGCCACCTTTAAAATGCGGTCATGCGCGCGGGCGGACAGGGACAATTTTTCAAACGCTTGCCGCAACAGGCGGGACGCTTCTTCCGTCAACGGGCAAAAGCGGCGGATTTCGGCCGCCGTCATGCCGGCGTTGGTCGGCATCGTCCGGTTTGGCAAGCGCTGTCGCTGAATTTCCCGCGCCCGTTTCACCCGTTCGAGCACCTGGGCGGACGTTTCCGGCGGCTGTTCCTGATGCATTTCCGAAAACGGGATGCGCGGCACTTCCACATGCAGATCGATCCGGTCCAAGAGCGGTCCGGAAATGCGGTTTCGGTAGCGCTGGACAAGCCCGTGGCTGCAGGTGCAGCGCCCTTCGCCAGCATCGTCTGTCTGGCCGTAATAACCGCAAGGACAGGGATTCATGGCCGCCACAAGCAAAAATCGGGAGGGATACGTAAGGGTGGCGTTGGCCCGGGCGATCGTAACCTGGCCGTCCTCCAGCGGCTGCCGCAACACTTCCAGGGAAGATTTACTGAACTCCGGCAGCTCGTCCAAAAACAGGATGCCGCCATGGGCAAGCGAGACTTCACCCGGCTTCGGGATGGAACCGCCGCCGATCAGTCCGGCGCTGGAGATGGAATGGTGAGGCGTGCGGAATGGCCGTTGCTGCAGCAGGCAAGCGGCCTCTTTCAAGACGCCGGCCGCGCTGTGAATCATCGTCGCTTCCAGTGCTTCCTGGTGCAGCAGGGGAGGCAGGATGGAAGGAAGGCGGCGGGCGAGCATCGTTTTGCCGGATCCGGGCGGACCCAGGAGTAGCAGGTTGTGGTTGCCGGCGGCGGCTACCTCCAATGCCCGCTTCACATGCATTTGTCCCCGCACATCCGCCAGGTCCTCAACCGGGCGGAGTTCGTGCGAAGGAGCGTTGGAAAGCGGCAAATCGACCGGCGGTTGGCCGTCCCGAAAATAAGCGACTGCATCCTGCAGGTGGCGGACCGGGATCACCCGCATCCCTTCCACCAGGTTGGCTTCCTGCGCGTTTCCGGCCGGTACGATCGCTTCCTGAATACCGGCATTGCGGGCGGCTGCCACCATCGGCAACACGCCATGCACCGGGCGGACGGAACCATCAAGCGACAATTCGCCGATAACCGCGGGCGGCCGCAGCCGTTCCCGGGGAAGCGATCCGCTTGCCGCCAGGATGCCAACCGCCAGGCAAAGATCAAAACCGGGACCGTCCTTGCGCAAGTCGGCCGGCGCCAGATTGGCGGTGATCCGCCCCAAAGGGAACTCAAAACCGGAATTGCGCAGCGCGGCTCGCACCCGCTCCTTCGCTTCCCGCACGGACGAACTGGGCAGGCCAACCAGATCGAAACACGGCAAGCCATTACTAATGTCTACTTCCACCATTACCGGCTCTCCCTGAATGCCAAGCAGGGCGATTCCATTGACAGATGCGTACATTCTATGGTACTCCTTTCTGAAGATCTTCCGCGAAAGTGACGAGAAGCGGGGATCCGGAATAAGCTCCGCGACTTGATCGTCATAAAGCGGTGAGGCCGAGGGCACAATGCAATCGCAGGCAGATTTTTCATCGCCGCGAAAAAACGGGAAAGGAATGAACAAGCTTGATCCAGGTATCACTCGGCAGGGAACATGTGGCTGAATGGCCGGAAAAGGCGTTTGCAAAATGGGGATTTGCAAGGAAGGAAGGCAACCACCTGGTGGCTGCCATGAGTGAAGAAACGTTCGAACAGTTTTTGAAGGAAAACAATCTGATCGTCTACAAACATCATATCAAACAATACGAGGATGGAAAAATCCTCGGTGATTTTACTGTCGTGTGACATTGGACAGCTCGCGGAACATTCGCAGCCGCTCGACCAGTTCCTGATACCAGTCCTGGTCGTCGATCTGTTTGGCAAAATTCATCAGGTCCAGCGTCATGTCGATCTGCTCCTGCACCACCCGCTGACCTGTCGCCACCCGGATGTCTTCCGGATACTTGTCAAGGATCTGCAGGATCCTTTCGTCGCCGATCGCATCCGGCAAACTGGCGGAACGGATTCCGTCTGTCGCGCAGTGATGGGCGTATATCTGGTAATCCAACTCGATCTCGGGTGCGATCACGCTGTGATGGCAGGTCGGGCAGAACAGAATCGGGACATCTTGCATCAGCACCGAACCTTCGGTGAAGACGTTTTGCAGCCGGGCAACCATCGTCAGTCCGCAGCAGTGATCCATCTGCATTCCCCCCCTGCTCTCTTTTTGCCATTATAACATATCCTGTACCGCCATTACAGCCGGATGGTGCAGGTTCGACGGTCGCACGCGCTACTGCGGCGACACGCAAACGGTTGGGTGACAACCGGTTGGTGCAAATTGAACGGCTGCCACAACCTGATGGTTATGACAGTTCCCTGATTTTTTGGCCGATCGCCGTGCGCGGTTTCGCTTCCGGCACTTCCGCCGGGTAGCCGACCGGAATCAGGCCGACCACTTCATAACCGGGTTCGATCTGCAGCACTTCCCGCGCATGCTTGGACAACCCGAGCGACGACCAGCCGGTGCCGATCCCTTTTTCCCAGGCGGCCAGCATAAAATTCTGGATAAAGCAAGCGGTGGCCGCATAGTATTCATCTCGGTCGACCTGTGTGTTGGCCGGTTTAGAAAGGATCGCCAGGACGACGGGAGCGCCGCCGAAATTCGTTTTATGGTTGAGCAACGCGCGGGTGGCAGGGCCGACCACAAGGATTTCCCAAGGTTCGGTCAGCCGGTGGTTTGGCGCGTAACTGGCTGCTTCCAGCAGTTCTTCGAGCAATTCGCGCGGGATCGGGTCCGGTTTGAACGATTTGATGTTTCGTCTGCCGCGAACTGCGGAGATGACTGTGTTCGTCTGATTCACGCAAACAACCTCCTGCTTTTTCCACGATTCGGTTATAATCACTATACACAAGATTTGCGGTCGGGGGAAGAACCGGCCGCTTGTATCCCATACTATAACCATTCCACGGGAAAGGATGATGCACAATGGCCGAATATCGTCTGCGGTGCACCGTGTGCGGCGCCATGACCGAAGCGAAAGGGACGGATGTGGAAGAATTGCATGCGGCCAAAGACAAACATGTTTACATTTGCCAGGTGTGCCAGGCGAAAATCAAGCACGAAAGCGACCAGAAATACAAATAACCGGCTATTTCACGGTAGCGGCCGGTTGTATGCGCTTACACTTTTTATTTTTTTCTAAGCTCAATGGTATGTGTGATTGCGGATTCTGTGTTATAGTATTGAATGGTTGAACATGTCCCGATATGTTCAATTTTTCACTTCATACTTGGTAGGAGGCAGCGGGAGATGAATATCCATGAGTATCAAGGCAAAGCGGTCCTCAAGCAATATGGGGTGACCGTGCCGCAGGGCGAAGTCGCTTTCACCGTTGAGGAAGCGGTTCGCATCGCGGAGAAACTCGGCGGCAAAGCGGTTGTCAAAGCGCAGATTCACGCCGGTGGCCGCGGCAAGGCGGGCGGTGTGAAAGTCGCAAAGAATCTGGATGAAGTTCGTACATATGCAGAGCAAATCCTCGGTATGACGCTGGTGACCCACCAGACCGGTCCCGAAGGGAAAGTGGTCAAGCGGCTCCTGATCGAAGAGCTGTCTGATATCAAAAAAGAGTATTACGTGGGACTCGTAGTCGACCGCTCGACCGGCCGCGTGGTGATGATGGCTTCGGAAGAGGGAGGCACCGAAATCGAGGAAGTGGCGGCCAAGACGCCGGAGAAAATTTATAAAGAAGTGATCGATCCGGCCGTCGGCCTGCGCCCGTTTCAAGCCCGGAAGCTGGCGTTTGCCATCAACATTCCGCGCGAACTGGTGAACCAGGCGGTTGCATTCATGATGGGCCTGTATCAGGCGTTTGTTGACAAGGATTGCTCGATCGCGGAGATCAACCCGCTGGTGGTGACGGGTGACGGGAAAGTGATCGCGCTGGATGCAAAATTGAATTTTGACTCGAACGCGTTGTTCCGCCACAAAGACATTCTGGAACTGCGCGATCTGGACGAAGAAGATCCGAAGGAAATCGAAGCGTCCAAATACGACCTGTCCTACATTGCGCTCGACGGCAACATCGGCTGCATGGTGAACGGTGCGGGTCTTGCGATGGCGACGATGGACACGATCAAATATTATGGCGGCGAGCCGGCCAACTTCCTCGATGTGGGCGGCGGGGCTACGACCGAGAAAGTGACGGCCGCGTTCAAGATCATTTTGTCCGACCCGAACGTGAAAGGCATTCTGGTCAATATTTTCGGCGGAATCATGAAGTGCGACGTGATTGCCGACGGCGTGATTGCGGCGGCGAAAGAAATCGGGCTCGACAAGCCGCTGGTCGTCCGCCTGGAAGGCACCAACGTCGAACTGGGCAAGCAGAAGCTGAACGAATCGGGCTTGAACATCGTGGCGGCTGACTCTCTCGCCGACGCTGCCGAGAAGATCGTTGGCCTGGTGAAATAATTCGGGTGCGGAGGGAAACATAATGAGTATTTTGGTGAATCAGGAAACAAAGGTGATTACACAGGGAATTACCGGCGCCACCGGTTTATTCCACACGAAGCAGGCGATTGAGTACGGGACCAAAATGGTGGGGGGCGTCACGCCGGGAAAAGGCGGCACCAACGTCGACATCACGCTCGAAAACGGTGAAGTCGTATCGATCCCTGTTTTCGATACGGTTGCCGAAGCGAAAGAGGAGACCGGCGCGAATGCGTCTGTCATCTACGTGCCGCCTGCATTTGCCGCTGATGCGATCATGGAAGCGGTCGACGCCGACCTCGATCTGGTGATCTGCATCACGGAAGGGATTCCGGTACTCGACATGGTGAAAGTGAAGCGCTATATGGAAGGCAAGCGGACCCGCCTGATCGGCCCAAACTGCCCAGGTGTCATCACCCCCGGCGAATGCAAAATCGGGATCATGCCGGGCTACATCCATACGCCGGGCCGCGTCGGAGTCGTTTCCCGTTCCGGCACCCTCACATACGAAGCGGCTTTCCAACTGAGCAACCGCGGCATCGGCCAGTCCACGGTGGTCGGGATTGGCGGGGACCCGGTGAAGGGAACCGAATTTATCGACGTGCTGAAAATGTTTAACGAGGACCCGGACACGGACGCTGTGATCATGATCGGTGAGATCGGCGGAACGGCGGAAGAGGAAGCGGCCGAGTGGATCAAGGCGAACATGCAGAAGCCGGTGGTCGGCTTTATCGCCGGCGTTACCGCGCCTCCGGGAAAACGGATGGGCCATGCGGGCGCTATCATCTCGGGCGGCAAGGGAACGGCTGCCGAAAAGATCGCGAAAATGAAGGAATGCGGCATCCGGGTGGCGCCAACACCGTCGGAAATGGGCTCCACGCTGGTCGAACTGCTGAAAGAACGGGGCATGCTCGAACAGGTCATCTCGAAGAAGTAACAGCGAGAAGGGGGAGTCTGCCACAGTCTCCCCATGAATTTTTCCCATTAAAGTGACGTGAAGCTTCGCAGCAAATTCCGAGTACTTTAATGGGGACCCGAGAAAAAGATTACCCACGAAAGTGACGTGAAGCCTAGAAGCGAATTCCGATTACTTTCGTGGGTTCCTGAAAAGCTTACCCATCACCCCTCAGCGAAGGAGGAAGCAGATGCGCACCGAAAGCGAATATGTCCAGTGGCTGATGAGCGTTCCCGGAGTCGGCTATTTGCGCTGCCGCAGGCTGCTCGAACGGTTCGGCAGCGCGGAAGCGGTGTGGGACGCTGCGGAGCCCGAGTTGCTGCAGGTTGCCTCGATCACGCCGAATATCGCGCGGGAAATCTGCCGCTCGAAGCGAACTTACTCCTTTCGGGAACAGGCCGATTTTCTCAGCCGGTCCGGCATTCGCGTGATCCACCAGACTGACCCCGAATATCCCCCAGTATTGTTGCAAATTCCCGATCCACCCCATATTCTTTTCGTAAAAGGCGAATTTTCTCCGACCGACCAACGGTCGATCGCTGTCGTAGGCGCCCGCAATGCCACCAATTACGGGCTCTTGGTGACCAATAAATTGTGTACTGAATTGGCGGCAGGCGGAGTTACGATCATTTCCGGTCTGGCAATCGGAATCGACGCAACGGCGCATGCAGCGGCGCTGCAAGCAGGCGGACGCACAATCGCCGTGCTCGCATGCGGCCTGCTGCGGGTGTACCCGCCGCAAAACCGGTTGCTTGCTGAGCGGATCAGCAGGCAAGGGGTGCTGCTCTCCGAATTTTCACCGTTCACGCATGCGCATCCGGGGATGTTTCCGATTCGCAACCGGCTCATAGCGGGGCTTGCCCGCGGTGTGCTGGTGGTCGAAGCAGCGCGGAAAAGCGGTTCTCTGATCACAGCGGATCAGGCTTTGGAGCAGGGGCGGGACGTGTTTGCCGTACCGGGACCGATCACGTCGCCGCTGAGTCAAGGGACGAATGATTTGATTCGGCAAGGAGCAAAAATGATAACGGGCGTCGAAGAGATCTGGGAGGAATATCCTGACTGGTGCGCGAATCAATATCCGGTAAAGTCAACCGGGTCTGTCCGGATGACCGCCGAAGAGCGGATTTTGCTTGATACGATCGGCTATGGAGCGGTGCATGTGGAGCATTTGCTGCGGGCGTGCCGGCTGCCGAAAGGGGAAGTGCATCGCCTGCTGCTGGAATTGGAGCTGAAAGGGCTGATCAGGCAGATGCCCGGGCAAATGTATATGCGGTGCACCGTTTGACAATAAATGTTTTTGCAGTTTAGTATAAGAGACATGACAAGGGACGGAAATATTATACATACACGATTCTCAAAATAGGGTCCAAGCAGCCGATCCACCCAAAACAGCACACCTTGTGCCAAGCTGCTGGTATTTCCGGCGGCAAGCGACGACGAAAGGAGGAGACAGACTTGGCAGACTACCTTGTCATCGTGGAGTCTCCCGCCAAAGCGAAGACGATCGGGAAATATCTTGGTAAAAAATATATTGTCAAAGCGTCGATGGGGCATGTCCGCGATTTGCCGAAAAGCCAGCTCGGCGTCGATATCAAGCATGATTTTTCGCCCAAATACATCACCATTCGCGGCAAGGGCGACGTATTGAAAGAACTTCGCGAGCATAGCAAGAAAGTGAAAGCGGTTTATCTGGCTGCCGACCCGGACCGCGAAGGGGAAGCGATCGCCTGGCATCTGGCGAACGTTTTGGAAATTGATCCGTCCGAGGCATGCCGCGTGGTGTTCAACGAAATCACCAAAGATGCGGTGCGGGAATCGTTCAAGCATCCCCGCCGAATCAACATGGACCTGGTGAACGCCCAACAGGCCCGCCGCATCCTCGACCGGCTGGTGGGGTACCAGATTTCGCCGCTGCTTTGGAAAAAAGTAAAAAAAGGTTTATCCGCCGGGCGGGTGCAATCGGTGGCGGTCCGCCTGATTGTCGACCGGGAGCATGAGATCCGCAATTTCAAGCCGGAAGAGTATTGGACCGTAACGGCTCTGTTCGAGGCGGAAAAGCAAAAATTTGAAGCCAAGTTTTACGGCTATCGCAAAGGAAACCAAATCGAAAAAACGGAACTGCCGAACGAGCAAGCGGTCAACCAGCTGCTTGACCACGTCCGCAGTGCCGACTACCGGATTGTCGAAGTCAAGAAGAGCGAGCGCAAGCGCAACCCGGCTCCCCCGTTTATCACCAGCACATTGCAGCAAGAGGCTGCCCGCAAGCTGAATTTTCGCGCCGGAAAAACGATGTCAATCGCCCAACAGTTGTACGAAGGGATCGATATCGGGTCGGAAGGCACGGTCGGGCTGATCACCTATATGCGGACCGATTCGACCCGCATTTCGCCGACTGCTCAAGCGGAAGCGAAAGAGTTCATCCTGCGCGAGTACGGAGCGGAATATTATCCGAACCAGGCGCGTCAGTACACGACGAAAGAAGGGGCGCAGGACGCCCACGAAGCGATCCGTCCAACGTTTGTCAACCTGCATCCGGATAAGCTGAAAGACTATCTGACGCGCGACCAGTTGCGGTTGTACCGGCTGATCTGGGAGCGGTTCGTCGCCTCGCAGATGGCGCCGGCCGTGCTCGACACGATGACGGTCGATATCCAGGCCAACGATGCCGTGTTCCGGGCCACCGGTTCGAAAATCAAGTTTCCCGGGTTCATGACCTTATACATCGAAGGGAACGATGAAGGCAAGGATGAGGACGAAAAGTTTCTGCCGCCGCTTGAGGAAGGACAGACGTTGCGGCAGCCCAAGCTGGATCCGAAACAGCACTTCACCCAGCCGCCGCCCCGGTATACGGAGGCCCGTCTGGTGAAGACGATGGAGGAACTGGGCATCGGCCGTCCCAGCACTTATGCTCCGACGTTGGAGACGATCCAAAAAAGGGGGTACGTGCTGCTGGAAGACAAGCGCTTTGTACCGACCGAACTGGGCGAGATTGTGGTCGATCTGTTAAAGGAATTTTTTCCGCAGATCATCGATGTCGAATTCACCGCCAATCTGGAAGAGAGTCTGGACGGCGTGGAGGAAGGGCAAGTCGACTGGGTCAAGATGCTCGACCGGTTCTATGAAGAATTCGAGAAAGATTTGAAAGTGGCCGAGGAAGAAATGAAGCATGTGACGCTGCAGGAGGAAGTGTCTGACGTTGCCTGCGAGAAATGCGGCCGCATGATGGTTTATAAACACGGGCGGTTCGGCAAATTTTTGGCTTGCCCAGGATTCCCGGAATGCCGCAACGCCAAGCCGATTTTGAAAGAGATCGGGGTCGCCTGCCCGAAATGCGAGGGCGGCCAGCTGGTCGAACGGCGAGGCAAAAAGCGGCGCGTGTTCTACGGATGCACCAACTATCCGGACTGCGATTTTGTCCTGTGGGACCGCCCGGTGGGCAAATCCTGCCCGGAATGCGGGCAACTGCTTGTCAGCAAACGTAGCGGGAAAGGGGAAGGGATGGAAGTGTGGGTTTGTTCCAATGCGGAATGCGCCCACAAGGAAGCGCCTTCCTTGCCTGTCGAACAGGAAATTTGAACATCGTCTACGAACGGCTAGGGCTTTCGCGAAAGACCCGGCCTTCTCTTTTGTGTCTGGTGGTGTGGATCCATGCGAGAAATCGAAAGGAGGCTGAGACGGGATGGCAGAGACTGTGACTGTGATCGGGGCGGGTCTTGCCGGATCGGAAGCGGCTTGGCAGATTGCGAAGCAGGGGGTTCCCGTCCGGTTGTATGAGATGCGGCCGAAGGTGAAAACGGCTGCCCACATCTCGGAAAATTTTGCGGAACTGGTATGTTCCAATTCGCTGCGGGGGGCCAGCCTGACGAATGCTGTCGGTCTTTTGAAGGAAGAGATGCGGCGGTTGGATTCGGTGATTCTGGCCGCGGCCGACAAAACGGCGGTGCCGGCGGGGGGAGCGCTGGCAGTTGACCGGGAACTGTTTTCGCAGGAAGTGACGGAGCGGGTGTCCGGACATCCGCTGATCGAAGTGGTGCGGGAAGAAATCGCGAAAGTGCCGGACGACGGGATCGTGGTCGTGGCGACCGGACCCCTGACATCGCAATCGCTGTCCCGATCAATCGCCGAACTGACAGGCGAGCAATACCTCTATTTTTACGATGCGGCGGCACCGATCGTACATAAGGAATCGATCGATTTTGACAAGGTGTATGTGGCGTCCCGCTATGGCAAAGGGGAAGCGGCTTACATCAACTGCCCGATGACAGAAGAAGAGTTTGACCGTTTTTACGAGGCGCTGATCATGGCGGAAACGGCTCCACTGAAGGAATTTGAAAAAGAAATTTACTTTGAGGGCTGCATGCCGATCGAGGTGATGGCGAAACGGGGCCGCCAGACGATGCTGTTCGGACCGTTGAAACCGGTCGGATTGCCCGACCCGCGGACGGGAAAAATCCCGTTTGCCGTTGTGCAGCTCCGCCAGGACAACGCGGCTGCCACACTGTATAACATCGTCGGTTTCCAGACCCATTTGAAGTGGGGGGAACAGGCACGCGTGTTCCGGATGATACCGGGACTGGAAAATGCGGAGTTCGCCCGCTTCGGCGTGATGCACCGCAACACGTACATCAATTCGCCACGGGTTTTGCGGCAAACATACCAGTTCAAAAACCGGGACACGCTGTTTTTTGCCGGACAGATCACCGGTGTGGAGGGGTATGTGGAGTCGGCGGCGGCCGGGCTGATCGCGGGCATCAACGCGGGGCGGCTGGCGCGCGGTCTGAAGCCGCTAGTATTTCCGCGGGATACGGCGATTGGCTCGCTGGCCTACTATATTACGCATGCGGCGCCTGACAATTTTCAGCCGATGAATGCGACGTTCGGGCTGTTGCCTCCCCTGCCGGGTCAAATTCGGGACAAGCGCATCAAGAACGAGAAAATTTCGGAACGGGCCCTGCAGTCGCTGGCCGATTTTATCAGCCGGTGGCTGACGCAGTCAGCAGGAGTGTGAGGGGACTGTCGGGGCCGCGGCGCTTGGTTGCCCGCCCGCATCCGCTGTGCTACGATGGAACTGGCAGCGGTAAGCTGTTGGGAATCGTTTGAGAAGGTGAGCCGATGACCGTTCAGCAAGCGACCGATCTTTTTCTGGAATATCTGCGCGTTGAAAAAAACGCTTCGCCGCACACGATCGACGCGTACCAAAGCGATTTGGAACAATTTTGCGCCTATTTGGCGGAGGAAGGGATTGAAACGTTCGGGAGTGTGACACATGTCACGATCCGGACGTTTTTGTCGCGTTTGTACAGGGCGAAAGCGGCCCGCAAAACGCTGGCCCGCAAAGTTTCCTGCCTGCGCTCCCTGTATCAATTCCTGACGCGGGAAGGGATCGTCGACCGCAATCCGGCAAAAGCGGTGTCGACGCCCAAACTGGAAAAGCGGACCCCCCATTTTCTCTACATTGAGGAAGCCAAGCGGCTGGTGGAAGCCCCGCCGCTCGACGAACCGCTGGGAATACGGGACCGGGCGCTGCTCGAACTGTTGTACGCCACCGGCATTCGCGTGAGCGAATGCGTGGCGCTGGCGCCGGAGGATGTCGATTTGGGCGTCGGAATGGCGCGCGTGATGGGAAAAGGGGCGAAGGAGCGAATCGTGCTGCTCGGGGAAAAAGCACAGGAGGCGCTGCGCTTGTACCTGGAACACGGCCGGCCGAAGCTGCTGCAAGCAGCCGATGACGGGGCGGGCGAGGCGGCGCTTTTTTTGAATTATCGGGGGTCGCGGCTGTCGGTGCGATCGGTCCGGCGGATTGTGGACAAGTACATCCGGCAGGTGGCCGGTGAGCTGTCAGTCTCGCCGCACGATTTGCGGCATACGTTTGCGACGCACATGCTGGACGGCGGAGCGGATCTGCGGGTGGTGCAGGAATTGCTGGGGCATGTCAGCCTGTCCAGTACGCAGATTTACACGCATACGACTAAAGAAAAGCTGCTGCGCGTATATATGAATGCACACCCTCGCGCGTGAGCGGAAGGAAGCTTGGAACCGGTTCCATCGTGCCACTTGCGGGACTTTAACTGGAGGGATTCAAATGGCAAACGGGTTTCATGCGACGACGATTTTTGCGATCCGGCGGGATGGCAAGTCGGCGATGGCAGGCGACGGACAGGTGACGTTCGGCAACAGCATGGTCATGAAAAGCGGGGCGAAAAAAGTACGGCGCCTGTATCGCGGTCAGGTGGTGGCCGGATTTGCCGGATCGGTTGCCGACGCGTTTACTTTATATGAAAAGTTTGAGGCGAAGCTGGAGGAGTATCACGGCAACCTGCAGCGGGCGGCCGTGGAACTGGCGAAGGAATGGCGTTCCGACAAGATCCTGCACAAGCTGGAAGCGATGCTGATCGTCATGAACAAAGATCATTTGCTGCTGATTTCCGGCAACGGGGAAGTGATTGAACCGGACGACGGCATCCTGGCGATCGGTTCCGGCGGCTCGTTTGCGCTGGCGGCAGGCCGGGCACTGGCCCGGCATTCGAATCTGTCGGCGCGGGAAATCGCGGAACAGGCGCTGCGGATCGCGGCGGAGATTTGCGTCTACACCAACTCGAACATCGTAGTGGAAGAGATCCAATAAAAGGGGGTTGTTGGATTGAGCCGAAATCTCACTCCGAAGCAAATCGTGGCGGAACTGGACCGCTACATCGTCGGCCAGAAGGAAGCGAAAAAAGCAGTCGCCGTGGCGCTGCGCAACCGGTACCGGCGCAGCCTGCTGCCGGAAGAACTGCGGGAAGAGGTGACGCCGAAAAATATCCTGATGATCGGCCCCACCGGCGTCGGCAAGACGGAGATTGCCCGCCGGCTGGCCAAATTGGTGGGGGCTCCGTTTGTCAAGGTGGAAGCGACCAAGTTCACGGAAGTCGGGTATGTCGGTCGCGACGTGGAAGCGATGGTGCGCGATCTGGTGGAGACGGCGATCCGCATCGTGAAGGAAGAAAAAATGGCCGGTGTGGAAGACCGCGCCCGCCAACTGGCGGAAGAGCGGCTGGTGCAGATTCTGGTTCCCGATCCGGCCAAAGAAAAGCAGTTCAAAAATCCGTTTGAGGTGTTGTTTCAAGGAGGGCAGCAGCAGGATGCCCACGACCTTCCCGAACATGTGAGGATGCGCCGCAAGGATATGCGGGAGGCTTTGCAGCGCGGCGACCTGGAAGAAACGATCGTCGAGATCGATGTGGAAGATGCGGCGCCTGTCATGTTCGATCTATTCGGCGGCGGGAACAACGAAATGGGCATCAACATGCAGGAGATGCTCGGCAATCTTCTGCCGAAACGCCGCAAGAAACGGAAGCTGCCGGTGAAAGATGCGCGCAAGATTTTGATTCAGGAAGAAGCGCAAAAGCTGATCGACATGGATGAGGTAACGCAGGAAGCGGTCAACCGGGCCGAACAGTCGGGCATTATTTTTATCGACGAAATCGACAAAATCGCCGGCAAGGACCAGCGTGGGCCGGACGTATCGCGGGAAGGCGTGCAGCGCGACATCCTGCCGATCGTCGAAGGTTCGACGGTGATGACCAAATATGGGCCGGTCAAGACTGACCATATTTTGTTTATCGGGGCGGGAGCGTTCCATATCTCGAAACCATCCGATCTGATTCCCGAACTGCAGGGGCGGTTCCCGATCCGGGTGGAACTGCAAAGCCTGACGGCGGAAGATTTCCGGCAGATTCTGACGGAGCCGCAAAACGCGCTGATCAAGCAATACACCGCTCTCCTGCAGACGGAAGGCATCGAGGTCGAATTTACCGGCGAGGCGATTCAGAAAATCGCCGAGCTGGCGACGGTGGTCAACCAGCAGACGGAAAACATCGGGGCGCGGCGGTTGCACACGCTGCTGGAAAAACTGCTGGAGGACTTGTCGTTCGAGGCGTCCGATATCGGGCAGCAAAAGATCGTGATCACTCCGGCGTATGTGGAAGAAAAACTGGCTGGAATTGTAAAAAATAGGGATTTAAGTCAATATATTCTGTAAAAATTTGATTACCGGTCCGTCCAAAACACCCTGAAAGTCCTATTTTCAGGGTGTTTTTCTGTTTCCAGGAAGTCGAAATATGACGAAAGACCCATTCCAAACCAAGCGAAAAGACCCATGCAAAAAAGGAGGATTTTCCACTATAGTGTTTTTGAAAACCAAAAAACAATGGGTTTCCTTGTTGCAACTTGTCGATTGATGCAGGATTATGTTCATTCCTGACGAAATACTAGAAAAACTTGGATTGGAGGGGTTGTCCTGTGAATCCAATCAGCACCAAGACGCTGGACATCCTGGAACGATCGCTTGATGCGGCAAGCCTGCGGCAAAAGGTGTTGGCAAACAACATTGCGAACGTGGATACTCCGAATTTTAAACGCAGCGACGTCTCGTTCGAGGCCACCCTGCAAGCGTATCTTGATGACGATCCTCCCGTTTTACAGGGGAACCTGACCCATCCTCGCCACTTGCCGATCGGGGTGCAGCCATTCAATCAAATCCAGCCGGAAATCGTTGTGGAGGATTCGACCGCGGTCAACAACAACGGAAACAATGTGGACATCGATTCGGAAATGACGCAGCTTGCGGTCAACCAGATCAAATACAACGCGCTCATCCAGCAGTTGAACGGACAGTTTGCCAAATTGCGGACCGTGATTCAAGGAGGCAGGTAAACATGGGGTTGTTTGACGGAATCAACATCAGCGCTTCCGGTTTGACCGCCCAGCGCTTGCGGATGGATGTGATCGCGAACAATATCGCCAACGCGCAATCGACCCGCTCGGCGGACAACCCGAATCTTCCGTATCAGCGGCAAAGGGTGATTTTTGCGCCGATCGCGGCGGAAGGTGCTTTCGCCTCGATCCTGCAGGGCAAGCTGCAAGCTCCGGGGCAAGGGGTGCGCGTGGCCGCGGTGGAAAAAGACAACGAAACGCCTTTCAAGCTGGTGTATGACCCGAGTCATCCGGACGCGATCAAAGATCCGAATGATCCGAACTACGGATTTGTCAGGCTGCCGAACGTCGATGTTACGGCGGAAATGGTCGACATGATCGATGCCTCGCGAGCATATGAGGCGAACGTGACGGCGGTCAACGCGGCCAAGGGCATGGCGCTGAAAGCGCTGGAGATTGGAAAATAGGAGGCGTGAGCGGTGATTAATCCGATAACCAATGCAATTTCCGCGGTGGCTGTCAAACCGGCTGACGCGCAGCCCGCGACCGGCCCGTCTTTTGCTTCCGTATTGCAAAATGCGCTGGATCAGGTGGCCGGTCTGGAAGTGGAGTCGGCCAAGCTCAGCCAGCAGCTGGCGGCTGGCCAGGGGCCCGACCTGCACACGGTGATGATCGCAAGTGAGAAAGCGACTCTGGCGATCCAGTTGACCACTCAGGTTCGCAACAAAGTGGTGGAAGCATACCAGGAGATTATGCGCATGCAAATGTGATGTTTGGGTGTGTGACGTTTAGTGGGTATGAGGTGACATCGTGAACCAACGAATTCGTGAATGGATGGAACGTGCATCTGGGTACTGGAAACAGTTGCAGCCTCACCAGCGCCGGAATCTCCTCATCGCAGGTGTTTTCTTTGTTGCGACTGTCGGATTGCTCAGTTGGTTTGCGTTTCGCCCCAATTACGTGGCGGTCTACTCCAATCTGGAACCCGGTGCGGCGGGCGAAATCGTCGCCAAGCTGGACGAAATGAAGGTTCCCAACAAGATTCAGGGTACTTCCGTGCTGGTGCCGGAAGAATACGCCGACAAGGCGCGCGTCCAGCTCGCGATGAACAACCTCCCGAAGTCGGGGTATATCGATTTTGGTATCTTTAACGACAAGAGCATCGTCGGCATGACGGAACACGAATTTGACGTCAAGTATTTGACTGCCTTGCAGGGCAGCATCGCCAACACGATCCGGACGATCCACGGGGTGGAGGATGCAAAAGTACATATTGTCCTGCCGGAACAAAAGCTGTTTGTGGAGAAGAATCTCCAGGATGCGAAAGCGTCCGTTTTGCTGAAACTGGCTCCCGGCGTCAAACTGTCGCAGGAGCAGGTGCAGGGCATTCAACAGTTGGTGGCTGGATCGGTCAAGGGGTTAAAACCGGAGAACATCACGATAATCGACCAAAACGGAGTGCGTCTGCTGGAAGACAGCCAGACGGACGCTTCATCCGGGGCCACCGCCAGTAAGGAATTGGAAGTCCGCAAGCTGATCCAGCAAGATTATGAGAAACGGATTCGCGGCGCCCTGGAAAAAATGTTCGGTTACGGTAACGTCGAGGTGATCGTCAATCCGGAAGTCTCGTTTGACAAGGTGCAAAGGACAGAGGAAAGATACGACAGTCCTGTTGCAGGCAGTGACCGGGGACTCGTCCGTTCCGAGCAAAAGTCGAGCGAATCGTATGAGAATGCGAGTCCGGGAGGCGGTGTTCCGGGAAACAATTCGAACAACCCGAACACGCAGACCAAATCGGCGGCTGGTGGTTCCAGCAACGGCGAGAAGAAAAACCAGACGACCAATTACGAACTGAACAAATCGATCACCCAGACGATCGGACAGCCGTTTACGGTCAAGCGCCTGTCGGTCTCGGTGCTGGTCAATGGGCAGCTGACCAACCAGCAGAAACAGGACATCACCAATCTGGTGGCGACAGTTGTCAGAACCGGCAACGACGACGGCACAAATAATGCGGCTGTTACGGTTATGGGAACCAATTTCCAGGCGCCGCCTAATCCGTTCCAAAAACAATGGTACGAAAATCCGTGGCTGATCGGCGGTATCGCGGCGGGGCTGTTGCTGCTCGGCGGCGGCGCGTGGATGATTGCCCGCAGGCGCAGCGACAGCGGTCCGGAGGAATTGAAACCGGTGTCGGTGGCCGCCCTGACCGAGCTGCAGGAGGAGACTTCCGAGCAAAAGGTCAAAAAACAACTGGAAAAAATGGCCCAACAGAAGCCGGAGGAGTTTGTCAATCTGCTGCGGACCTGGCTGGCAGAGGAGTAGGAGTGAAAGGCAATGGGGCGTACTGCGCAGCATAAGTTGACCGGCCGCCAAAAAGCAGCCGTTCTGCTCGTCTCCCTCGGGCCTGAAGTGTCGGCAAAGGTGTTCAAACATCTGCGGGATGACGAGATTGAACAATTGACGCTGGAGATCGCGAACATACGCAAAATTGAACACGCGGAAAAAGCGGCGGTGCTCGAGGAGTTTCACCAGATCTGCCTGGCGAAAGAGTATATCTCAACGGGCGGCATCGACTACGCAAAAGAGGTCCTGGAAAAAGCACTCGGCAGCCAGAAAGCGCTGGAGATCATCCACCGGCTGACCGCTTCCCTGCAAGTCCGCCCGTTTGAGTTCGCCCGCAAGGCGGACCCGAACCAGATCCTGAACTTTATCCAGAACGAGCATCCGCAAACGATCGCTTTGGTGCTCGCCTATCTGGAGCCTGCCCAGGCGGGGATGATTTTGTCCTCCCTGCCGCAGGAAATGCAGGCGGATGTGGCGAGGCGCATCGCACTGATGGATAGTACGTCGCCGGAGGTGGTGAACGATGTGGAGCGGGTGCTGGAGGCCAAGCTGTCGCAGATGGCGGTGCACGATTTTTCCTCCGGCGGCGGGATCGATGCGATCGTCCAGGTGTTGAACGGCGTCGACCGTGCGACCGAAAAGACGATCCTGGAAGCGCTCGAGCTGCAGGATCCCGAGCTGGCGGACGAAATCAAAAAGAGGATGTTTGTGTTCGAAGATATCGTGCTGCTGGACAACCGCTCGATCCAACGGGTCATCCGCGATGTCGAAACGAGCGACTTGCAGTTGGCGCTCAAAGCGGCCAGCGAAGAGGTGCGGGAAGTCATCTTCCGTAACATGTCGAAGCGGATGGCGGAGACGTTCAAACAGGACATGGAATTCATGGGGCCTGTCCGGCTGCGTGATGTGGAAGAAGCCCAGCAGCGGATAGTCGGCATCATCAGAAGGCTGGAAGAGAGCGGAGAGATCGTGATCGCTCGCGGAGGAGGGGACGATATCATTGTCTAAGATCGTGAAATCACCCTACGCAACGGTAACCGGCCAACGAACGATCCATACGATCCCGGTCGTGCGGGTGGTCAATCCCGCTTCCGTCCGCACCCAGTCAGTGGATGGGCGCTGCCTGGAAAATGGGCCGTCGTCGGAAGCGGTCATCGAACAAGCGCGGCTGGAGGCGGACCGGATTCTGGAAACGGCGCGCCGGGAAGCGGCGGCGGTTGTCGAGGAAGCCAACCGGCAGGCGGAAACGGTTTTGCAAAGTGCCCAACAAAAGGCGAAGAGAATGGTGGAGGAGGCGCGCGAGGCGGGCTATGAAAGCGGCTTTGCCGATGGTAGGGCGGCTGGCGAGGCGGCGTACCGGGACAAGATTGAACAGGTGCTGGCGATGATGCGGCAATTGGAAGCAGACCAAAAAGCGTATGCATGGCAATCGGAGCGGCAACTGATCGAACTGGCCTGTGCGGTCGCAAAGAAAATCATTCAGAAAGAGCTGGAAACGGATCCCGCCTGGGTGGAGCGAACGCTGAAAAGCGCCCTGGCGGAACTGGTCGACCGTTCCCGCGTGGAAGTGCACGCGAATCCGGAAGACATTCCGTTTTTGCTGACGGTCAGGGACGACTTGGCCGTCGGGTATCCGCCGCCGGTCGAACTGCAGTTTGTTTCCGACCTGTCGGTGGAAAAAGGCGGCTGCATCCTGCGGACGCGGCATGGGTCGGTCGATGCGCGGATCGACACGCAGCTGAACGAGGTGAAACGAGCCCTGCTGGAAGCGGCGGCGGCTCACCTACGTGAATAGCTTCCCGCTCGGCACGTATCTGGAAGTCATCGAAAAAACGGGTAGGTTCGTACACTTCGGAAAAGTGGCGCAGGTCATCGGACTAACGATCGAATCGGTCGGGCCGCCAGCCAAAGTCGGCGATATCTGCCTGATTTCATCGGTCAGCCGGACGGCGCCCTGCATGGCGGAAGTGGTCGGTTTCCGGGAAGACCGGGTGCTGCTGATGCCGTTGGGCGATCTCGGGGCGGTCGGGCCTGGCAGCGAAGTGCGCGGGACAGGCAAAGCCCTGCATGTTCCGGTTGGCAAACCGTTGCTGGGCAGGATCCTGAACGGTGTCGGCCGGCCGATCGACGATCTGGGACCGCTCTCCCTGACGGAGGAAAAACCGGTCGACAATGATCCACCGAACCCGCTGGCGCGGCCGACGATTTGCTCTCCGCTGTCAGTCGGCATCCGCTGCATCGATGGCTTGTTGAGCGTCGGACGGGGCCAGAGGATCGGAATTTTTGCCGGCAGCGGTGTCGGAAAAAGCACACTGCTCGGGATGATCGCCCGCAACACCTCGGCTGACGTGAACGTGATCGCGTTGATCGGCGAGCGGGGCCGAGAAGTGAGGGGATTCATCGAAAAAGATCTCGGTCCGGAAGGACTGGCCCGTTCCGTATTGGTGGTGGCCACTTCCGATCAGCCGGCGCTGATTCGCATCAAGGGGGCGCTGGTGGCCACCACAATCGCCGAATATTTCCGCGACCAGGGCCTGCACGTCAACCTGATGATGGACTCGGTCACACGCTTTGCGATGGCGCAGCGGGAAGTCGGGCTGGCGGTGGGGGAACCGCCAGCCACGAAAGGTTACACCCCATCCGTGTTCGCGATGCTGCCAAGACTTTTGGAACGGGCGGGAACGGGCGCGGCCGGTACGATCACCGGGTTTTACACGGTGCTGGTCGACGGGGACGATCTGAACGATCCGATCGCCGACGCGGTGCGGGGGATTCTCGACGGCCACATCGTCCTTTCGCGCGAGTTGGCCAACAAGGGCCATTTTCCTGCGATCGACGTGTTGTCCAGCATCAGCCGGGTGATGAACGATCTGGTCACCCCGGAGCATCGCCGGGCGGCGCTGACGTTCAAGCGGTTGGCGGCCGTGTACCGGGAGGCGGAAGATCTGATTCGGATCGGCGCCTACCAGGCGGGGACCAACCCGGAAATCGACCGTGCGATCGAATACCGGGAGCGCATGAACCGGTTTGTGACGCAAGCGGTCGACGAAAAATCCGATTTTGCCACGACCGTCGACCAGCTGATTCATCTGTTGGGAGGAATTGAGGCATGAGCATTCCGATGCGGACGATTCAAAAAATCCATTCAATCAAATCGCTGTTTGCCAGACAGACGGAATGGGAATTTGCCGAACACAGGAGACAGCTCTCGCAAGCGGAGAGCCTGCTGCATGCGATCGAAACCGATCTGGAACATTCGCTTGCCCGCTTCAAACAGATCGAGTCGGCCGGAACGACCCCCCTACAGCTGCTGGCCTGGGATGAATGGCTGAATTCCCAGCGCTGCAAGCTGCAACAGCAAAAACAGCAGTGTTCCTACCTGGCCGGCCAGGTGGAAACGACCCGCCTGCGGTTCATCCACCGGCAGCGGGATCAGGAGATCTGGCAGCGTCTCAAGCAAAAACGATTGGAGAGCCGTGACCGCGACTTGAAAAAAAAGGAACAGTCGGAGCTCGATGAGATCAGTCTGCGGATGAGACGCAAGGCGCCCTGATTCGCGAGGGAGGGGGAGACGTGGAAGAACGCGCGTACGGAAAATTGGAATGGTTGTTTTATATCATCATTCTGCCGCTGCTGTTTACCGGATTGGTCCTGGGAATGGTGTTTCAGTTCATGGGATATGACGTGACTGGAAAACTGTTGGCCGCCGCCCGCCAGACGCCGGTCATCCGTTCGATCGTTCCGCCGGACGAAGCGGCCAAACAGGAGCGTTCCGAAGTGCGGAAACTGACGGCGCAGTTGGAACAGATGAAAAAAGAACTGGAGCAGACGAAGAGTGCCAATCAGCAGTTGCAGCAAGAACTGGTTGCGAAAGAAGCGGAACTGAACCGGTTGAAGCAGCAGAATGACCAGTCGCAGAAACAGGAGACCGAACGGCAGTCGGCGGATCAATATTGGAAGCAGCAGGCGAAAGTCTATTCCGAAATGTCTCCCAAGAAAGCGGCCAGTCTGCTGGGTGCCATCCCCCTGGCCGAAGCGAGAGCGATTCTCGG
The DNA here is from genome assembly GCF_000376225.1 of Effusibacillus pohliae DSM 22757. Lineage (NCBI taxonomy): Bacteria > Bacillati > Bacillota > Bacilli > Caryophanales > Alicyclobacillaceae > Effusibacillus > Effusibacillus pohliae. The sequence goes on along the minus strand of NZ_AQXL01000128.1, from coordinate 67,280 downwards.
CCGGATGACGGTGGAAGAAAAGGCGCAGATCCTTGAAAAGATGGATCCGGAACAGGCGGCCCGCATCGAAACCGGGCAATGAATAACCGGCCCGGGATGCAAGTCCCTGTAACCTGTAAAGGAGGTGATTAGGATGACGACGATGGGCAAGATCACGTCGGGCTCGTCCGTTCCGACTGCTCCGGCCAATTTTTCCGGCGGTTGCGGGATGACTGCTAAAATGGCCGGACAGTTCCAGACGCTATTGACGCGGCAGCTGCCGGGTGAGAAACATGCAGACTCCGGTTTGGATCAACTGCTGGCGCTGCTGTCCGGCATGAATGCGGAGCAACTGGGGCAGCTGATTGCGTTGCTGGGTCTGCCGCAAGCGAATCCGCTGCAGCCTGAAACGATTGATTTGGCGGCTGCGGAAGCGGGGAAACAGCTCGTGTGCGTCGACGTCCCACAGCTTGCCCGGGCCGTTGCCGAGTGGCTGCAGAATGCCGGGATCCCGTTGGAAGATGCGATCCGCAGTCTGACTGCTTCCAACGAAAAAGGGGCGAAAGTAAAAGAGGCGAACGAACAGGCGGTGAAACTTGGGGGCCAGTTGCTGCACCTTCTGAAATCGATCCAGCAAGCCGGCCGCTCGGAAGATCAAAAAATCTCCGGCGCCTCGCTGCAATCAGCGGCGCTTCTGCGCGCGGAAATCAGGCCGCTGCGCCAACCGGAAACACTATTCCTGCAAATGGGAAGCCGGCTTCGGCCGGAACTCACTGCGATTGTGGGCGATTCCGGCGGCGAACCGAAGCTGACCGCGACGCAAACCGTTCCGCCTGAACCGGTTGTGGTTCAGGGCCATCCGTCCGCCGCTGCCCGGCAGGATATTTCGTCGCAAACAGACGGGGTCCATCTTTCTTCCGTGTCGAATTGGGTGGTTCCGGCAGAAGTCTCGGGAAGCACCGCTTCCGGAGCGGTTGCATCATCCGGCCCCGTGCATGTACAGATGCGGGCGGACCAGTGGAAAGCTGATTTTCCGGCGTTGTTGGTCAAACAGGCAGTTTTAGGCGAGCGCCACGGTGTAAGTGAGATGAGAATCACGCTACTGCCCGATGGGCTGGGAGAAATTCAGGTTCACATCCAGGGGGAAGCCGGACAGGTGACGCTGCAGATCGCGGCCGACAGCCAATATGCCCGCTCGCTGCTGGATTCTGGCATCGGTGTTCTCAAACAGCAGCTGGAAGCGCAAGGACTGCAAGTGAATCGGCTGGAAGTGGTGCCAGTTTCCTCCTCCACCGGGAGCGATGCGGAGTTGGGAATGTTTGACGGTCAAAGACAGCAGCGACATCCGCAAACTTACAACCCGCGCAAAGGGCAGGTGGCGAAAACAGGCGTGATCGAGGAGGCGGCGGTCTGGGAGCCGTCCTGGCAAAGTTTACGGAACGGCCAATTTGACATGATGGCATAGGAGGCGGTGCAGGGATGGTCAACCAAACGAACGCGATCGCCCCGACAAGCGGGGCCAATTTTAGTAAAACGGCGGCGAAAGAACTGGACAAAGACGCGTTTTTGAAACTGCTCGTCACGCAGTTGAAGTATCAGGATCCGCTGTCGCCGATGCAGGACCGCGAGTTCATCTCGCAGATGGCCCAATTCAGCGCCTTGGAGCAGATGGCAAACAGCGCGTTGGAGTTGCAAAAATTGCAAAGAATCGATTCGCTCGCCACAACCTTCAGCTTGCTGGGAGCGACGGTGACTTATAAGGACGCGGCAGGCAAAGAGGTGCAGGGTACCGTCATCGGCGCCGAGATGAAGGGCGGCGTCATGCAGGTGCGAGTCGGTGATGCGCTGGTGGATCTCGCCAATATTGTGAAAGTGGCCAAGTGAGGTGAGGCTGGGTGAATCGGGAATGGCTGTTTGGTGTTCGCGGCCCCGCAGCTGCACAGGGTGCGAAACCTCAAACGGCGCAGCGAGAACCGGGCCGCCAGTCGGGATGCTTTCGGGCGGAGCTGGACAAGCAGCTCGCTCGCACGGATGTGGTCGTTTCCAATCATGCGAAGCAGCGTCTGGAAAAACGGGCGATCCGACTGAATGAGGCCGACCTGCAACAGATCGGACGGGCGATCGACCGGATGGCGGCAAAAGGCGGCAAGGAATCACTGATTTTGTTCAAGCAAACGGCGTTTCTGGTGAACGTGCCAAACCGTACGATCATCACGGCTGTCGACCAGCAATCAATGAAAGACAATGTGTTTACGAATATTGACAGCGCGATTTTTCTATAGGAACCGGCCCACTCGTTGGAGGTTCCGAAAACGCTGACCGACTGACGCGTTTTCAAAATCACAAGGAGGCGATTGAAATGTTGCGAGCCATGTATTCGGGGATTGCGGGGATGCGCGGATTCCAGACAAAACTGGACGTGATCGGCAATAACATCGCGAACGTAAATACCACCGGGTTCAAAGCGGGACGGGTGATGTTCAAAGACATGCTGAGTCAGACGGTGGGAGGCGCCGCCCGCCCCGGCGCCAACATTGGCGGTATTAATCCCCGCCAGATCGGACTGGGAAGCACGATTTCCGCGATTGATACGCTGCACACGCAGGGCAGTGCCCAGACAACGAACGTTCCAACTGACATGATGGTTAACGGAGAAGGATTTTTCGTGCTCAGCAACGACGGGGGCAGTACCCTGTACTATACTCGGGCCGGCAATTTCAGTTGGGATGGTGGAACCGGCGGTTCTCCCAATCTGAAATCGCTGGTGGCGCCAAACGGAATGAAAGTGCAGGGGATTGCGGTTGATGCCAACGGGAATCCGATTAACAATGTTGTGACCGATATTCGAATTCCTGATGATGCGCAATCCTTCTCAATCGATGACAAAGGAATCGTCAGCTATGTGGATGCGTCCGGCAACAAACAGTACGTGGCTGCCATCCGGATCGCCAAATTCGCCAATCCCGGCGGCTTGCTGAAGACGGGGGACAATCTCTACACCTCTACAGCGAACTCCGGGGCGGATAATCCGGCGCAGTGGACAGATGCGGTGGCTGGGCAAAAAGGCAGAGGCATGCTGATCGTAGGGGCACTCGAAATGTCCAACGTCGACCTGTCCAACGAATTTGCCGAGATGATCGTGGCGCAGCGCGGGTTCCAGGCGAACACCCGGATCATCACCACATCGGATGAAATTCTGCAGGAATTGGTGAATCTGAAACGATAACCCAATGAAGTGACGTGATCCCCGTGAAAGTGACGGGAAGGGCGGGGAGCACAAAAAATCAGAGGTGTTTGTGAGGGGGCGGACGCTTCCTTCAGAGGGAGGGACCTGCATGATCAGAGTCACCCGCTTTAACGGTTCGGAGCTGATGCTGAACGCCACGTTGGTGGAAACGGTGGAAGCGACGCCGGATACGGTGATCACGTTGGTGACCAACAAAAAGATTGTGGTGAAGGAATCGGTTGAGGAAGTGGCGGATCGGATCACCGGTTATTACAAAACGATCGGCTTGATCGGCCGGCAAGAGCGTCCGCATACGGGGTGAACCAGATGTTTCGAAACAAACTGTTCAACATGGCATTGATCATCATGGTATCAATCGCGCTTTTGGCCGTCGTCGCGCTGGTAGGCTGGCAATATCTCGGGGACAGGGAGGCAGCGGCGAAAGCTCCCAAGCCGCCTACGGCACAGGAACTGGCGGAGCGGCAATTTGCCGTCGACAAGATGACCACCAACCTGTCCGGCTCCAGTCTGATCCAGATCGGTATGACACTGCAAACCGATTCCCGCAAAACGGTAGAAGAACTGGGATTGCGCAAGCTGCAAGTGAAAGACACGATCAATCAAATCCTGCATTCCACCACTCACGTCGACATTCAAAATGACAGGGACTACCGGCAATTGCGGCAAAAAATCAAGGACGGTGTCAACAAATACCTGCAAACCGGCAAAGTGGTCGACGTCTACATCACCGATATTGTGATTCAGTGATCCGCACGTACAGATCGGACAAAGGGGGTGACGCGCATGGCGGAAGTATTGTCGCAAAGTGAAATAGACGCCTTGTTATCCGCCTTGTCATCCGGTGAGTTGTCGGCCGAGGAGATCCGTCAGGGTGAAACGGAACGCAAGATCCGCAATTACGACTTCAAACGGGCGATGCGTTTCTCGAAGGATCAGATCCGCAGCCTCACCCGCATCTTTGAAAATTTTTCACGCTTGCTCACCAGTTATTTTTCCGCGCAACTGCGCACCTACGTGCAGATCCAGGTGGTGTCGGTCGAGCAGTTGCCGTATGAGGAATTTATCCGTTCCATCCCGAAAGTGACGATTCTCAACGTGTTTGGGGTGCATCCGCTGAACGGAAAGTTCGTAATGGAAGTCAATCCGAACGTCGCCTACGCGATGTTGGACCGGCTGCTCGGCGGACCGGGCGTCGGGCAGGAAAAAGACCGCAACCTGACGGAGATCGAAACGAGGGTGATGGTGCGCATCTTCGGCAGGTCGCTCGAATATCTCGGCGAGGCATGGAAGGGCGTGGCCGATTTGGCGCCGGAACTGGAGATGCTGGAAGTGAATCCGCAGTTTATGCAGCTGGTGTCTCCCAATGAGACAGTGGCGGTCGTCTCCCTGAGTTCGAAAATCGGCGAGACGACCGGCATGATCAACGTGTGCATGCCGCATGTGGTGTTGGAGCCGATCATGCCGAAATTGTCCGCCCACTATTGGATGCACCCGAAAAAAACGCGCGACAAGTCCGAAGATGCGGAAGTGATTCGGAAGACGCTGCAAAAAGCGTTTTTGCCGATTACAGTCGAACTGGGGTCGTCCACGATCAGTGTCGGCGAATTTTTGCAATTGGCGGTCGGGGATGTGATCAAACTGGATCAAGCGATCGATCAGAATGTCCAGATCAAAATCGGCAATTCCCCAAAATATCTCGGCCAGCCGGGCACCAGCCGCGGCCGGATTGCCGTCCAAGTCACGGAAGTTCTGGAGGAAGGGGTGAGGGAAGGTGACAGGTAACGACTTCCTATCACAAGAAGAAATTGACGCATTGCTGCGGCAGGCGGAAGCGGGCGGCCCGCAGCAGCCAAAGCCCACGGATTTGTTGAGCGATTTTGAAAAAGACGCGTTGGGCGAGATCGGCAACATTTCGTTCGGCACTGCCGCCACCGCTTTGTCCACCTTGCTCAGGCAAAAAGTGGAGATCACCACGCCCGCAGTGTCGGTGATCGACCGCGAACAGCTGCAGAACGATCTGCCGATTCCGCACGTGGTGATTAAAGTGGACTACACGGACGGATTCGTCGGGTCGAATGTGCTGGCCATCCGCACGGGAGACGCCCAGGTGATCGCCGATCTGATGCTTGGCGGGGACGGCCGCGTCGAGCCAGGTGAATTGAACGAACTGCATATGAGCGCGGTGGCTGAGGCGATGAACCAGATGATGGGATCGGCCGCCACGTCGATGTCGACGATTTTCAATATGGTGGTGAACATCACGCCGCCTTCGGTCGACATTTTCACACTGGACCGGCAGCATGCGAACGCTCTGTTTCCAACTGACGAGGTGTTGGTAAAAATCGCTTTCCGGCTGTTGGTGGGCGATCTGATCGACTCGCAAATCATGAATCTGGTGCCCATCAGCTTTGCCAAAACGATGCTGGCGAAATTGACGGGAAACGACGAACCGGCAGAAGCGGCCGCAACTGCTGCTCAGGAAGCGCCAGTTGCAACGCCGCAACCGGCGATGCAGGCGCCGGAACCAATGGCTGCCGCACCGCAGCCATCATTCACTTCCGGTTCCGTTTCATACCAACAGGCGGCTTCCCCTCTATCGGTTTCGCAGCCGCCTCACCCGGGGGCGATCCCGCCGGCAGGAGATCCGCTTGCGCATCGAGCCGTGACAGATCCCGTCTTCCACGGAGCCGCAGGGTATCACTCCGGATACGGACCGGGAGATAACCCGGTACATGGGGCAGTGCAGGATCGTGCTCTGCACGGAGCGACAGGCTATTCGCCCGCTTACGGAAGCGGGGCACGATCCACGGCATCGGCTTACCCGCCTGGCGGACGCCAGCACGAGGCGCCGACCGTGAATGTGCAACCTGTCCAGTTTGCTGCTTTTGATCCGGTCGAGCCGAATGTGATCGGCAGCGGGAATTTGAACCTGCTGCTCGATGTCCCGCTGCAGGTGACGGTGGAATTGGGCAGAACGCGCAAACAGATCCGGGAAATCCTCGAACTGGGACCGGGATCGATTCTCGAACTGGACAAGCTGGCGGGCGAACCGGTCGATATTCTGGTCAACAACAAGTTGATCGCCAAGGGTGAAGTGGTGGTTATCGACGAAAACTTCGGGGTGCGTGTGACCGATATTCTCACGCCTGCGGAACGAATTTCCAAACTGCAATAATCAGGACAGGGGGACTCGACATGGCAAAACGCATTTTGATCGTGGATGATGCAGCCTTCATGCGGATGATGATCAAAGAAATTCTCACCAAAAACGGGTATGAGGTCGTGGGAGAAGCGCAGGACGGGAAGGAAGCGGTCGTCAAGTACAAAGAGCTGAACCCCGATCTGGTGACGCTCGACATCACCATGCCGGAGATGGACGGCATCGCCGCCTTGAAGCAAATTCGACAGCACGATCCGAACGCGAAAGTGATCATGTGTTCGGCCATGGGCCAGCAGGCGATGGTGATCGATGCGATTCAGGCGGGCGCGAAAGATTTTATCGTCAAGCCATTCCAAGCGGACCGCGTGCTGGAAGCGATCAAAAAGATCGTGGGATAGACGTTGAAGGAGGCAGGACCGGTGGGCACTCTGGCGCTTGGCGAAAGCGTGGAAGACATGATCAAACGGGGCGGCCAAGGAAGCGGAACGCAGCCTCCCCCGGCAGGCGGGCAGAGCGATTGGTCGCTGCTGCTGGGCATGGTCGAACTGCTGGTGGTCTTGGGGGTGGTGGCCGGGGTGATCTACCTGCTGATCAGATTTTTGGCGCGGAACACGCGGGCGGGACGTTCGCATTCGCTGCTGCGGACCGTCGCCGTGCACCCGCTGGCCGCGAACCGGACGATTTACCTGGTGGCGCTGGAAGATCGGATTTATGTGGTCGGGGTGGGAGAGGACGTAACGTTGCTGGATGTGATTACCGACCAGGGGGTGGCGGATCGCATCAAAAACCAGGCGAGCGCGTCGGCAGGACCCGATTTTCCCGCTTGGCTGGCGAACTGGCGGCTGCCGCAACGAAAATCGGACCCGGGCGAACCGATGCAAGCTCCGTCGTTTCAGGAAATACTGCAATCGAAACTGCGGCAATTCAAAGAGCAGCGGAAAAAGTTTCGGAAATGGGACTCTGATCAGCGATGACAAAAAAGATTCTGGTTTTGCTTGCAATCGTTGTGTGGCTGGCGCACACGGGCACGGTGCACGCCGAAGGGATTGGGATTCCCGGCATCGATGTCAATGTGACGACTTCGAACAACCCGCAAAATGTGGCGACCAGCGTGCAGATCCTGCTGCTGTTGACCGTATTGTCGCTGGCGCCGGCGATTCTGATTTTGATGACCTGTTTTACCCGGATCGTCGTGGTGCTCTCATTCGTTCGGAACGCCCTGTCGATCCAGCAGATGCCACCGAACCAGGTATTGATCGGTCTGGCATTGTTCATGACGTTGTTCGTGATGACCCCCACCTTGTCGGAAGTCAATGAAAAAGCGCTGCAGCCGTATCTGGCAGGCCAGCTTTCGCAGGCACAGGCGATGGAACAGGCGGCGATCCCGTTCAAGCATTTTATGGCGAAACATACGCGGGAAAAGGATCTGATGCTGTTTCTTGAATACCGCAAAAGCCCGATTCCGAAAACGGTTGAAGAGATTCCCCTGTCCACCTTGGTGCCGGCCTATGCGATCAGCGAACTGAAGACCGCCTTTCAGATCGGATTCATGATTTTCATTCCTTTTCTCATCATCGATTTGGTGGTCTCGACGACGCTGATGTCGATGGGAATGATGATGTTGCCGCCTGTCATGATCTCGCTGCCGTTCAAGATTCTGCTGTTTGTGATGGTCGACGGCTGGTACCTGATCGTGAAATCGCTGCTGCAGGGTTATCAATAAAGTGCAAACCAGGTTGTATGCGGTCCCATCAAAGTGTTCGGAGAAAGCTTCGGAGCTTGGCGTCACTTTGATGGGGGGGAGGAGGGCTGACCGATGGGAACCGATTTTGTGATTCAACTGGGGCAACAGGCACTCTGGGTGACGGTCAAGATTTCCGCACCGATCCTGCTGCTGGGGCTGGTGGTCGGCCTGGTGGTCAGCGTGCTGCAAGCGACCACGCAGGTGCAGGAACAGTCGTTGTCGTTCATCCCGAAAATCCTTGCGGTGGCGATCGCGCTTGCCGTCTTCGGCCCTTGGATGCTGTCGGTGCTGCTCGATTTCACAAACGGAATCTTGGGCAATCTGATGCAATTTGTGCGATAGGCGGAGGTACAGGTGAGTTTCGACATCCTCGGCGGGCAACTGGGCACGTTTCTGCTGATTCTGGTGCGTGTCGCCAGCATGCTGATGGTCGCTCCGATCTTCGGGGTGCGCGGCGTGCCGGCTCATTTTAAAATCGGCCTGGCGTTTTTCGTCAGCCTGATCGCATGGTCTTCCGTCCCTGGCATGCAAGCGCAGACCGGATTGCTGGCGAGTCCGTTGTTGCTGCTGGCGGCGGTGGTGAAAGAGGCGGCGGTGGGGCTCGTGATCGGGTATGTGTGCGTCCTGATTTTTTCCGCAGCCCAGTTGGCCGGTCAGTTCATCGACATGCAAATCGGTTTTTCGATCGTCAACGTGATCGATCCGCAAACCGGGTTTCACATTCCGATTCTCGGCAGTTTCAAAAACCTGCTGACGATTTTGCTGTTCCTCGGGATGGACGGCCACTTCGGTCTGCTCACCGCCGTCTTGCAGAGCTTTCAGTTCCTGCGGCCGGGATCGTTTCCCCTGTCGGAAGGATTGTTGGAACTGCTGTTCAAGGCGTTCGCGGTGATGTTTCTGCTGGCGGTGAAAATCAGCATGCCGGTGGTGGGCGCCCTGTTCCTGACTGATGTCGGGTTTGCCATCATGGCGCGAACCGTTCCGCAGATGAACATTTTTTTCGTCGGTTTGCCGGTCAAAATCCTGCTCGGACTGCTGATGATGATCCTGGTGATGCCCGTGCTGGCGTATTTTTTGCAAGATCTGTTCCATCTGCTGTTCCGGCAGGTCGATTCGCTTCTGCAACTGCTTGGGGGGCGCCTATGATCCGCTGGAATCTGCAACAATTTGCCGGCGAAAAAACGGAAAAACCGACGCCCCGCAAACTGCAGGAGGCAAGAAAAAAGGGGCAGATTCCGAAAAGCCCCGAGCTGTCGTCCGCCTTGATTTTGCTCGGTTCGATCCTTGCCCTGAAACTGATGGGCGGATTTTACATAGACAATTTGCTGGGCTACTTGAAAACCAGTTTTACAACCAATCTTTTTTTCTCTTTGACGGAGGGCAATGCACATCAACTGTTTCTCGACAGCTTGCTGATGACTGCCCGCCTGGCGCTGCCGATCCTCGGCGTTGTGTTTGCGGTCGGGTTCCTGGCGGTTTTCCTGCAGGTCGGGGGAGTCTTCACACTCGAGCCGATCACCCCCAAGCTCGAAAAATTGAACCCTCTGCAAGGGCTGCAACGGATTTTTTCGCAGCGCAGTCTGATCGAGCTGCTGAAGTCCCTGCTGAAAGTCGGATTGATCGGCTATCTGGCGTATGGCACGATCGCCGGAGAAATTGGCCAGCTGTCCAACCTGACCCGCATGGACATCCGCGGCATCCTGGCTGTGGTCGGCGATATGATGTTTGCGGTTCTCTGGAAGTGCGCTTTTCTGCTGTTGGTGCTGGCCGTTTTTGACTATCTCTATCAGCGCTATGAGCACGAGCGCAGTTTGCGCATGAGCAAGCAGGAACTGAAAGAGGAGTTCAAAAAGACGGAGGGGAACCCGACGATCAAAAGCAAAATCAAGGAGCGGCAGCGGGCGCTGGCGATGCGGCGGATGATGCATGACGTGCCGAAAGCGGATGTAGTGATCACCAACCCGACCCATTTTGCCGTGGCGATTCAATATGACGGAGAGCGAATGGAAGCGCCGGTCGTGCTGGCCAAGGGAACCGATGAACTGGCACAGCGGATCAAACAGGTGGCGCGGGAAAACGGCGTCACGCTGGTGGAGAACAAGCCGCTTGCGCAGACGCTCTACAAAACGGTCGAGATTGGCGAAATGATTCCGCAAGAGTTGTTTCAGGCGGTGGCCGAAGTGCTGGCATACGTGTACCGATTGAAGCGAAAGGTTTAACGACCGACGCAGGAAAGGAGGGAAAATCGGATGAGACCGTCCGATCTGGGAGTGATCCTGGGGATTCTGGGAATCGTCGTGATGCTGGTGATTCCGCTGCCGACATGGCTGCTCGATTTTCTGCTGATCATCAACCTCAGCCTGTCCCTGACCATTTTGCTGGTGGCGATGAATACGAAGGAGCCGCTGCAGTTTGCCGTGTTTCCGTCGCTTTTGCTGATCACCACCCTGTTCCGGCTGGGGCTCAACGTATCGTCCACCCGCCTGATCCTCAGCCGCGGGGAAGCGGGCAATGTGATCCACACGTTCGGCGATTTTGTGATCGGGGGCAATGCGGTTGTCGGCTTTATCGTATTTTTGATTCTGGTTGTCATTCAATTTATCGTGATTACGAAAGGCGCCGAGCGGGTGGCGGAGGTGGCAGCCCGGTTTACGCTCGATGCGATGCCGGGCAAACAGATCAGCATCGACGCTGACCTGAACTCCGGCCTGATCACGGAAAAAGAGGCCCGCGAGCGGCGGCAGACGATCGAGCGGGAAGCCGATTTTTACGGAGCGATGGACGGGGCCAGCAAGTTTGTCAAAGGGGACGCGATCGCTTCGATCATCATCGTCATCATCAACATCATCGGCGGTTTTGTGATCGGGATGACAATGAACAACAAAGGAATGGACTTTACGCAGGTGATGCAGCACTACACCCTGCTGTCGGTTGGGGACGGTCTGGTGTCGCAAATTCCCGCCCTGCTGATTTCGACAGCCACCGGTCTGGTCGTTACCCGGGCTGCATCGGACAGCAATCTGAGCCAGGACGTGATGCGGCAGATGCTGGCCTATCCGAAAATGCTGTACGTGGTTGCCGGCCTGCTTGTATTGTTGGGATTGCTTACGCCGATCAGTCCGCTGACGACCTTGCCGATTGCCGTGTTGGTGGCTTTTGGCGGATACCGCATCCAACAGACGAAGACGGCGGAGGAGAACAAGCGGCAGGAGCAGGTGGCGGAAGCGGAGCAGGCGGAAGTGCGGAGTCCGGAAAGTGTCGTCAACTTGACGCACGTCGATCCGATCGAATTCGAATTCGGCTATGCGCTGATTCCGCTGGCCGACGCGAACCAGGGCGGCGATCTGCTCGACCGGGTGATCATGATCCGCCGGCAACTGGCACTGGAGCTCGGCGTCGTCATCCCGGTGATCCGGATTCGCGACAACATCCAGCTTCGCCCGAACGAATATGTCATCAAAATCAAAGGCAACGAAGTGGCGAAAGGGGAGCTTTTGCTCGATCATTATCTGGCGATGAGTCCGGGGATCGACGATCCGAATGTGTTCGGCATCGAAACGAAAGAACCGGCGTTCGGCTTGCCCGCTTTGTGGATCACCGACGAGGTGAGGGAAATCGCGGAAATGTCCGGCTATACGGTGGTCGATCCGGCGTCGGTGGTGGCAACTCACCTGACGGAAGTGCTGAAGCGGCATGCGCATGAGTTGTTGGGACGCCAGGAGACGAAGCAACTGATCGATTCGCTGAAAAACAATTATCCGGCGCTGGTGGAAGAGGTGGTGCCGAACGTTTTTGCGATCGGCGACATCCAAAAAGTGCTGGCCAACCTGTTGCGGGAAAAAGTCTCGATCCGCGACCTGGTCACCATCCTCGAGACGATGGCGGATGCGGCGTCGTACACGAAAGATCCCGATTTGCTGACCGAGTATGTCAGGGCTGCTCTCGCAAGGCAGATCACGCACCAATACCGGACGCCCGGTCAGCCGTTGACGGTCATCAGCCTGTCGCCGTCGGTGGAAAAGCTGATTCTCGACCACATCCAGCACTCGGAACACGGTTCCTATCTGGTTCTGGATCCGAGCGTATCGCAGAAAATCTACCAATCGCTAAACGAGCAAATTCAATACTTGACTGCAACCGGCAACACGCCGATCGTCCTGACATCGCCGAATGTCCGCATGCATTTCCGGCGGCTGGTGGAACGGGTGCTGCCCGACTTGCCGGTGCTGTCCTACAATGAACTGGAACCATCGGTTGAAGTGAAAAGCGGAGGGACGGTGAACATCGGATGATTGTCAAACGGTATGTAGTGAAGGATATGCCGGAGGCGCTGGCGAAGATCCGGCAGGATCTGGGGCATGACGCAGTGATCCTCAGCTCAAAGAAAATCAGGCAGCGAGGGTGGCTAGGCCTTTTTTTCACAACGCAGCTGGAAGTGGTGGCGGCCGTTAACGATGCTCCGCCCGTTGCCCCGCAGAAGCGGAAAGCAGCGGAAGCGAACGGCCAATCGCCGCAAGTGGACAAAAAGCATGTCGTCGGCGGGCATATGCCTGTCCAGCATCCCATTGCCGGACATACCGTTGCCGGTGCAAATCCGCCGCATCCGGCGGCGCCGTCGCTGCTCTTGAACGGGCGGCAGGCAGCCGGCGGGGAATCCGAAATTTTGCAGGAAGTGCAGGAACTGCGGATGATCCTGGGCAAATTTTTGCAGCAAAATTCCGGGCTGCTGCCCGCCCCGCTTGAAAAAATCCGCTCTGAGTTGCTGGCCAACGATGTGTCGTCCGAGTTCGCCGAGCGGTTGATTTTCAATTTGCTGAAAGAAAATGATCCGGTTGACCGGCTTCCGGAACAAGAATTTCGCCGTCACCTGACGAAATTAATCAGTAAGGAATTTAATGATGGGCTGCTGCCCGCACCGCTCTCCCCTGCTTCTCGGGTGGTGGCGTTCGTCGGCCCGACCGGTGTCGGCAAGACGACGACGATCGCCAAAATTGCAGCCGAGGAGTTGTTGAAGAACAAACGGAAAGTCGGCTTCATTACAACCGACACTTTCCGCATCGCAGCGGTCGATCAACTGAAAACGTATGCGAATATTTTGCAAATCCCGGTCGAGGTGGTGTTTTCCGCCGGCGAGATCGGGCAGGCGATCGGCAGGTTGCAGGACCGCGACCTGATCCTGATCGACACCGCCGGCAGAAATTATGGAGATCCGGCATGGGTGGAGCAACTGAACGAATTGCTGAACGCAGCGCAGCCCGATGAAACTTGCCTGGTCCTCTCGCTGACGACGAAAGCGGTCGATTTGGAGCAGATTGTCGGCAATTTCCAGGCCGTGGAGATCGACAAGTTCATTTTCACCAAACTGGATGAAACCCAAAGTTACGGTGCGATTTACAATCTGACACAACGCTACAAAAAACCGCTGGCCTATCTGACAACCGGCCAGAATGTGCCCGACGACATCGAAGTGGCGACGCCCGAACGAATTGCCGGATTGGTGGCAGGGGAGAAGCAGTATGTATGACCAAGCGGAGCGTCTTCGGCGACTTTTGCAGCCCGACCGCAGCTCGTTACGGCCGGCGACTCGCGTGATTACCGTCACCAGCGGCAAGGGCGGTGTCGGCAAATCGAACCTATCGTTAAATTTCGCCCTGGGGCTCGCCGCCGCCAACAAAAGAGTGGTGGTGTTGGATGCGGATGTCGGATTTGCCAACATCGACGTGCTGCTCGGCAGATCCCCGCGCCATACGCTGGCCGACCTCGTCAGGCAAAGGGCGACGATCTGGGACATTTTGCAGGCGGGTCCGCTGGGGATTCATTATATCGCCGGCGGATCGGGATTACAGGATCTGATCAATCTGCAGGGTGAACAGTTGAATTATCTGGTCGATCAATTGGAGGGACTGCAGGGCTTTGCCGATTACCTGATCATCGACACCGGAGCCGGTCTGAGCGAAGGGACGCTGCGATTTATTTTATCGGCCGACGAGGTAATCGTCGTCAGCACCCCGGAACCGACCGCGATCACCGATGCGTACGCGTTGATCAAGCTGGTGGCCAGCCAGAACGCAAACAAAAACATTCAACTGGTGATCAACCGGGCCGTTTCCCCGCAGGAAGCCAGACAGACGGCGGAGAAGCTTGCACTGGTGGCGAAACGGTTTCTCAATCTCGAGTTGCAGACGCTCGGCTATGTGCTCGATGATCCGCAAGTCCAGAAGGCGGTGAAGGAGCAGGTTCCGTTTTTTATCCGCTATCCGCATTCGACTGCCAGCCGCTGTATCGAGCAACTGGTGAACCAACAGATCAAGAACGGATTGGCGGGGGTGCCGGCCGATTCCGGAATCAAATCGTTTCTGTCCCGGATGGTTTCGATATTCCGCAACAGGTGATGACAGGGGGACACCGATGAAACCGATTCGCGTGCTTGTGGTAGACGATTCCGCGCTGATGCGGCAGATGATCAGCGATATTTTGCAATCCGACCCGGACATCCGGGTGATCGCGACCGCTCGCAACGGCAAGGATGCGCTGGACGTGCTGTCGCAGCAGCAGGTTGATATCGTGACACTGGATATCGAAATGCCTGTACTGGGCGGATTGGAGACACTGCCGGAGATTCTCCGCTCGTACCGGCTACCTGTGATTATGCTGAGCAGTTTGACGGCCGCGGGCGCCGACACCACGATCCGGGCGCTGGAATTGGGAGCGTTTGACTTTATCGCGAAACCTTCCGGTTCGATTTCGCTCGATTTGGCGAAAGTCCGCGACGAACTGATCCGCAAAGTGAAAACGGCGGCCTACCGCAAGCAAGCTTTCGATCCCGGCAGGAAGCTTTCCAGTTTGCCGGGTAAAGTGAGGCAGCAGAAAAAGGACCTCGTCCCGGCCGCTTCCGGGAACATCAAAGCGGTTGTGGCGATCGGCACTTCCACCGGTGGTCCCCGCGCCTTGCAGAGTGTGTTGACCGGACTGCCGGCCGATCTGGATGCGGCGGTCGTGGTGGTGCAGCATATGCCGCCCGGTTTCACCAAATCGCTTGCCAACCGACTGGACCAAATCTGCGAGCTGCGTGTGCATGAGGCGGCGCACGGCCAGGAGCTGGAACCGGGGCATGTATATATAGCGCCAGGAGACTACCATATGCGGGTGGAGAATTCCGGCAAGCGATTGGTCGTCCAATTGGATCAAACCCCTCCGCTTGGCGGCCATCGGCCGGCCGTCGACCGCCTGTTTCGGTCGGTCGCCGCGCTGCAAGGGGTCGCCTTGCAGGCGGTTATTTTGACAGGTATGGGAAACGATGGAGCGGAGGGGTTGAAACTGATCAAACAGGCGGGCGGCAGGACGATCTCGGAAGCGAAGGAGACCTGCGTCGTCTACGGCATGCCGAAAACGGCGGCGGAGACCGGGTGTGTCGACGCGGTGGTGCCGCTGCACCAGGTGGCGGCGCAAATCCTCAGCTTCTTACACCAATAGGAGGTGACGACCGATGGACATGAGCCAGTATATGGAGATTTTCATTGAAGAATCAAAAGAGCATTTGCAGGCAATAAACGACAACTTGCTGGCGCTGGAACAATCCCCGCAGGATCTCGAAATCGTCAATTTGGTTTTCCGCTCCGCCCATACGTTAAAAGGCATGGCGGCGACGATGGGGTTTGAGAAAATGGCCCATCTGACGCACGAGATGGAAAACGGCCTCGATCTGATGAGAAACAACAAGCTGCCGGTAACCGAGCCGGTGATGGACGCACTGTTTCGCTGCGTCGACATCTTGGAAGCGCAATTGGCGTCGATTATGGAAACGGGTACCGATGCGTCGGTGGAGATCGGGCCTGTGCTGGAAAATCTGGCGGCTGTCGTGAAAGGAAAGCCCGCGGCCGCGTCTCTTCCGGCGGCATCGAGCCGCGATGGGACCGAATTGGGGTTGACGTTCAATCAATATGAACAAACGGTGATCCGGCAATCGTTGGCAAACGGTAAGCAGGTGTATGCCGTGCGAGTGCTGCTCGACCCCAGCTGCGTTCTTCGCTCGGCTCGCGCGTTTATGGTGTTTCAGGCGTACGAACAGCTGGGGGAGATCATTAAGTCGGAACCATCTGTCCAGGATATCGAGGAAGAAAAGTTTGAACAGGCATTTCTGATCGTTCTGATCACCGATGCGGAGCAGCAGGCGATACGGCAAACCGGGTTGAACGTGTCCGAGGTGGCGCGCGTCGACGTGGAAAAAATCAACCTGGCGGCACTGCAAGTTCAACAAGCCAGTGCGGAAGCGGCCGCCGCGACGGCAACCGGTGAAGTGGCCAGCCACTCGAACGGGACAGGCGAGCAAGCTGTTGCCTTCGAACAATCGGCTAACGACAAGCAGCAGGTGGAAATCAGAAAGTTGTCGGCAGGCAAGTCGGTTCGGGTGGATATCGAGCGGCTGGACATCCTGATGAACCTGTTCAGCGAGCTGGTGATCGACAAGACGCGGTTGGAACAGATCGCAAGGGAGCTGAATCACCCGGAATTGGTTGAAACGGTCGAACATATGTCACGGGTCAGCACGGATCTCCAGTCGATTGTCATGACCATCCGGATGGTGCCGGTGGAAACGGTGTTTAACCGGTTCCCGCGGATGGTTCGCGACTTGGCGAAAGATCTGAACAAAAAAGTGGAGTTTGAGATTCACGGAGCGGAAACGGAATTGGATCGCACCGTGATTGACGAAATCGGCGATCCGCTGGTGCATATTCTGCGTAATGCACTCGACCACGGGCTGGAGACACCGGAAGAGCGGATTCGGACTGGCAAAAGCGAAGTCGGCAAGCTGCAACTGACCGCCTATCATTCCGGCAATCATGTGTTTATTGAAATCGCTGACGACGGCCGGGGAATCGACCGCCGCAAAATTTTGCAAAAAGCGGTCGAGCGGGGCCTGATCGATGCGGCACGGACGGAAGGTCTGAGTGATGAGCAGGTGTTCGATTTTATGTTCAGGCCGGGATTCAGTACAGCCGACAAAATTTCCGACGTGTCCGGCCGCGGCGTCGGACTGGATGTAGTGAAAAGCAAGATCGAATCGCTTGGCGGCCGGGTGGTGGTACACTCCGTGCCGGGAGAAGGAACCAGGTTCATCATCCAATTGCCGCTGACGCTTTCGATCATCCAGGCGATGCTCGTGCAGATCAACGACGAGAAATATGCGATACCGTTAACTTCGATCATCGAAACGGCTAACCTGAAGCGGCATGAGATCAAGAGCGTACATGGTCAGATGGTGATGGATTTTCGCGGCCGGGTGGTGCCGCTGGTCGATCTGGAACGCGTCTTTTCGATCCCCCGCTCGGAAGCGAAGCGGGACGACCAGGAAAACGTCGTGATCGTCCGCAAGGGGGACAAACTGGCGGCGCTGGTGGTCGATTCGTTCATCGGCCAGCAGGAAGTCGTTTTGAAATCGTTGGGGAAATACCTGGCGGGAGGGATCTTTGGCATCTCCGGTTCGACCATTCTCGGCGACGGACAAGTGGCGCTGATCCTCGATTGCAATGCACTGATTCCCTAAGGAGGCGTTTCGAATGCTGAATCAACAAGCGGTTGAAAAGGGCATGCCGGAACACAAATATATCGTGTTTCGGCTGGGGGACGAAGAGTACGGCGTGGAAGTCAACCAGGTTCGCTCAATCGAGCGAATGCAGCGGATTACACGGGTTCCCAACACCCCGGCGTTTGTCAAAGGGGTGATCAACCTGCGGGGGGTGGTGACTCCGGTAATCGATTTGCGCACCCGCTTCGGTCTTGGAACGGAAACCTATACGGACACCACCCGGATTATTATCGTGGCGGTCAACGAGATGGAAGTCGGCCTGATTGTCGATTCGGCCAACGATGTGATCGACATCTCGTCCGATTCGATCGAGCCGCCGCCGGAAATCGTCGGCGGGGTGCGCGCCGCCTATCTGGAAGGGGTGGCCAAACTGCAAGACCGCCTGCTCATCCTGTTGAATCTGGAAAAAGTGTTGAACGAAGAAGAACTGCAGCAACTGCATGTGATGGAGAACTGAAATGGCGGGCCGCTTGTTCGAGTTAGACGACTTCCAGCTTAGCGTCCTGCGTGAAATCGGCAACATCGGGGCGGGGCATGCCGCCACTGCCCTGTCTGTTCTGATGCAGAAGCATATTGAAATGAACGTGCCGCGGGTGCATGTGGTGTCCATTCAAGAGATCGATGAAGTGATCGGCGGGGCAGAGCAGCTTGTGGTCGGCGTCTATCTGCGGGTCGAAGGCGAGATTCCGGGCAGCATGTTTCTCATGCTGAAGATGGAAAGCGCGAACATGCTGCTGCAAATTTTGACTGGC
Organism: Effusibacillus pohliae DSM 22757; assembly: GCF_000376225.1. Taxonomy (NCBI): domain Bacteria; kingdom Bacillati; phylum Bacillota; class Bacilli; order Caryophanales; family Alicyclobacillaceae; genus Effusibacillus; species Effusibacillus pohliae. Next base: position 48,812 of record NZ_AQXL01000128.1, on the reverse strand, counting down.
AGCCACCAGCCGGTTGATTCGTTTTCCGAACTGGAAATGTCCGCTTTGATGGAGGTTGGAAATATCCTGGCCGGTTCCTATCTGTCCGCTTTTTCCGATTTTACGAAAACGAATCTGCACGCGTCCGTGCCGGCGATTGCGGTGGACATGGCGGGCGCCTTGATCAATGCGGTGCTGCTTCACATCGGCATGTACAGCGACAGGGCGCTGGTGGTGGACACCGAGTTCCGGCAAGGCAGCGAGAACGTCGAAAGCCACTTTTTCTTCGTGCCGGATCACGGGTCGGTCGAAACGATATTCAAGTTATTGGGAGTTGATTTTGCTTGAATATCATCAAAGTGGGAATGGCCGACATGAACGTGGCCTGCAGCCCGGACGTGCTGCGAACGGTCGGACTCGGCTCGTGCGTTGGCGTCGCGATTATCGACCTGTCCTGCAAAGTGGCCGGTCTCGCCCACATCATGCTGCCGGCAGCGGGCCGATTGGACGTGGAGAATCCTGCCAAATATGCGGATACCGCCGTCCCGCTGCTCGTTCAGAAAATGCAGCAACAGGGCGCCTGCCTCAACAGAATGATTGCCAAGCTGGCCGGCGGTGCGCAAATGTTTACCAACCTCAACCAAAGCGATTTGATCAGGGTCGGACCGCGCAATGTGGAGGCGGTGAAAACGGTGCTGGATCAGTTGCGGATTCCCGTACGCGGCGAAGACACGGGCGGTAACGCGGGCAGAACGATCGATTTTTCGGCTGCCGATGGATCGTTGACGATTCGCACGGTGGCGCAAGGGGTCAAGACGATATGAAACAGGCGAGGCGGTCGTGGCAAAGGCGTTTTCTGTGGATGGCGGCCGGCGGCGGATTTGCGATCGGTCTGGCCGGGAGCCTCTTGGCAGGGAATTTGCTGTGGACCAGTTTGCAACGGGGATTGGTCGGATTCGTTTTGTTGTTTGCTGTCGCTTGGGCGCTGCAGCGGCTGCTGGCGATCGCTGCCGCAACCGGCGGTCCGGAAGCGAACGGACAGGCGGCGGGAACCCGTTTTGACGTTTCGCTGCCGCCAGAATTATCCGAGATTCCTCCGTCTGGGGCCGATTTTCAGCCCTGGGTGATCGACGGCCAGGCGGCACTGCGCGATGATCGGATTGAGGAGATTGTGCAAGCGGTACGCGCCATGAAAGACTAACGGAGGTGGGCGAAGATGAGCGAGACCCTGGAAAAGTATTTGCCGCTCGTTCACCGGGTTGTCAACCGCGTCGCGAAAGGGATGCCCGCGCATGTTCCGCGCGAAGATCTGATCAGTTTTGGCACGCTCGGGCTGATCAGCGCGATGGAACGATTTCAGCCGGAAAAAGGGGTCAAGTTTGAGACGTTCGCCACATGGAGAATCCGGGGCGCCGTGCTCGACGGCATTCGCGAGATGGATTGGGTACCGCGGCAGGTGCGCCAGTGGGCGAAGGAAATCGAGCGGGCCTACGCGGCGGTGGAAACGCACAAGGCGGAGTCTGCAAGCGACCAGGAAGTGGCTGATTGGCTGGGAATCAGCGTGCAGGAATTTCACAGGCGGATGGCCCAGGTTTCGCTGGGGTCGGTGGCGTCGCTGGAAGAAGCGTTTCATCCGGCCGGCGACGATGCGGGCTATCACGATCTGCTGCCCGACCCGACAGCGGAGGATCCGAGCGTCCGGCTGACCCGGGAGGAACTGCGGGAGGTGCTGGAACAGGCGATCAACCGTCTGCCTGAGAAGGAAAAGCTCGTCATCGCATTGTATTATTATGAAGAACTGTCGATCAAGGAAATCGCCGAGATTCTGGAGGTCACCTCTGCAAGAATTTCGCAACTGCACAGCAAAGCGATATGCCGGCTGCGAGGGGCGCTGAGCCGGAGGAGACAGGACTTGAAGCTGTAGCATAGGGGGGACCGGCATGCAGCCTATGGAAGAAAAAAGCTGGTGGAACAATCAAGCGAAGGTTTATATCGAAGACGGCGGCTTGACCGGGGTGCTTGTAATGCAATCGGCTCCTCCCGACGGACTGGTCCTGTCGCTGCAAGGATTGTGCGAGTATCTGCAAAATGCGGGCATTCAGTATGGTATCGACAGCGCACTTTGCCAGGAAATCGTCAACACCCCCGGCTTGTATGTGAACGAACGGCTGCCTGTCGCCAAAGGCAAGCAGCCTGTACAGGGGCAGGACGCCCGGATCGAGGTGTATGTGGAAGAGGACGGAGAACGGAAACCGAAAGTCCTGGAGGACGGACGGGTTGATTTTTTTGATATGGGGATCGTCAAGCTTGTGAAAAAAGGACAAGTGCTGGCGGTTCGCGTTCCGCCTACCCCGGCGCAGGACGGAGTGGCGGTCACCGGACACCCGATCCCGGGCAAGCCAGGGCGCGACTACCGGCTGCCGCAAGGACAAAATACGGTGATCGAACAGGACGGATGTACGCTGGTTGCGGCAACCGACGGACATGTGGTGTATCGCCCGAAAGATAACAAGATTCACGTGTTTGACGAATATGTGGTGGCGAAGGACGTCGATTTTTCCGTCGGTAATATTGAGTTTACCGGCTCGGTCCGCGTATTGGGCAATGTGCAGCCGGGTTTCAAGATCATTGCGGAAGGCGATGTGGAGATTCACGGATACATGGATGCGGCGCTGATTGAAGCGGGCGGCAATGTGACGATTCGCGGTGGCGTGCAAGGGCGCAACAAGGGCGTGATTCGGGCGGGCGGAAATTTGCGCACTCCATTTATCCAGTATGCGTTGGTCGATATCGGAGGCAGTTGCCTGGTCGGGGAAAGCATTATGCACAGCCAGATCAACGCCGGTTCGAAGATCGTGATGGAAGGCCGGCGAGCGGTGATCGTCGGGGGAATCGTCCGGGCGGGGGAAGCGGTCGTGACACGCGTGCTCGGCTCGCCGATGGCCACCCCGACCGAAGTCGAGGTTGGCGTGCATCCCCATTTGCGGACCGAATTGGTGTCGATCAGCGAATCATTGAAGAAAGTGGGCGCCGACATCGACAAAACGCAAAAAGCGATCACGCTGCTCGAGCAGATGGCTACGGCGGGAGGCAAGCTGCCGGCGGACAAAGCGGCGCTGCTGAAAAAATTGAAAATCACGCTCGAGCATTACAAAGTGGAAGAGGAGGAGCTGCTGTTCCGCCGCTCGGAGATCGAACTCGTTTTGCAGGATGTGAAGAGCGCGCACGTGCAGGTGATCGAAGCGGTGCATCCCGGCGTGAAAGTGGCGATCAGCCACTACGCGCATTATGTCCGCGACCCGCTTGCGAAGGTTTGTTTCGTATTGCGGGATGCGGAGGTGCGGGCGGTGCCGCTCTCGTGAACCATTTTTTGCCCGCTATATGGGACCCATTAAAGTGATCGGAGTAAGCTTCGGAGTTTGGCCTCACTTTGATGGGGATGCTGTCGCGCTATAATCTAGAAGGAGAGGGTGCTTTGGACAGCAAACTGTTTTTGTTCATAACGCTCTGTGGGATTGGAATCGTGCTCTATGCTGCCGTCAAAGGCAAGCCCGATGCAGTCGGCGCGTCCCACCGGGAACTGGAAGCCAGCCTGCAGGCGTTTATGGATGAACTCGAGAAGGAAAATCAGTATCTGATCGACACGATCGAAAAATTGCAGAGCGAACTGCAATCTGAAATCAACCTGAACCGGCGGCGGATCGAGCAGTTGGAAGCGAAAATCGCGGAGTTTCAGCTGCAGGGCGGAACTGACAGGGGCCGTTCGGTGCCGCAGCCTTTGGAAGCGATGCCCGCGCTTGTGTTTAACGAACATTACAGCCGCGTGGTGACAATGATAAAGGAAGGACGCGCGCCGGAACAGATCGCGAAGGATACGGGGATCGGACTGGGAGAGATTCAAATGATTTGCAATCTGATCAAACAGGGGAACGCCGTATGATTCAAAATCGCAACTTTTTGTTCGGCCTTGGCACAGGACTGATCGCCACGTCGATTGTATATGGGGTTTCCGACCTGGTCCGCTCGCAGCCGGCGGTGATCCCGCAGCCTTCTCCCGCAACAACGTCTGCGAAGTCTGTTGACAATCATGCTGCCGGCCGCGAAAATTCGAATGCAAACAACCAACCCTCGTCGGCAAACCAACAAACGGCCGTCCCGCAGCCACAAGCTCCGGCTGCCGCTCCATCTTCTGCCAAGGTCAAGGTGGAAATCAAAAAAGGAATGACGGCGGCGGAAATCGCCGATCTGCTTGTGAAGTCAGGTGTCATAGCTGACGCGAATGCATTTCTCAACACCGCGCAGGAAAAAGTGAAGCAGATCCGGGTTGGCGTCTACGAGTTGCCGGTCAACGGGGATTACCAACAGATTTTGGCGATCATCACCAAGGACGCTTAGTTCCGGCAAATGGCCCAAGCGGGGATGGGACAATTTTTCTTTGTTTTTTCTTGCATGACATTTGTTGGCTATGGTATAGTATCACATGGTGTTACTACACACGCTGCAAGACCGTGGCGAAGGTGCCCGGACGGGTGTCGCGCGGGATGAAGGCGGCGGCGGAAAAAACCATGAAAGGGGGCGAGGATATGGCGATCATCTCCATGAAGCAGCTTCTGGAGGCGGGTGTCCACTTCGGCCATCAGACGCGCCGTTGGAACCCGAAAATGGCTCGCTACATCTTCACCGAACGGAACGGCATTTACATCATCGACCTGCAAAAGACGGTCAAAAAAGTGGAAGAAGCGTACAACTTCGTGCGCGATCTGGCAGCGGAAGGAAAAACGATCCTGTTCGTCGGCACCAAGAAACAGGCGCAAGAGTCTGTGAAAGAGGAAGCGGAACGCTCCAGCATGTTCTATGTGAACCAGCGCTGGCTGGGCGGCACGCTGACCAACTTCGGGACGATCCGCAAGCGGATTGAGCGTTTGCACGAACTGGAGCGCATGCAGGAAGACGGTACGTTTGATGTTCTGCCGAAAAAGGAAGTCATCAAACTGAAAAAGGAAATGGAACGGCTTGAGAAGTTCCTCGGCGGGATCAAAGGCATGAAGAGTCTGCCTGGCGCACTCTTCATCATCGATCCCCGGAAAGAACGTATCGCGGTGGCGGAAGCCCGCAAGCTTGGCATCCCGATCGTCGGCATTGTTGACACCAACTGTGATCCGGACGAAATCGACTATGTGATTCCGGGTAACGACGATGCGATTCGCGCCGTGAAACTGCTGACTTCCAAAATTGCCGATGCGGTGATCGAAGGTACGCAAGGCAACGACGAACAAACTGCTTAAAGGTGCATGAAGGGGGTGCGGTAGGGTTGGACGACCCTGGCACCCCTTTTGTATGGGACTCGACGACGCATGGGTATGATTTTTACATAAGGAGGGCTTTTCAATGGCGATTACAGCAAACGATGTGAAAGTGCTGCGCGAGAGAACCGGCGCCGGCATGATGGATTGCAAAAAAGCGCTGGCCGACGCGAACGGAGACATGGAAAAAGCGATTGAACTGCTGCGCGAACGCGGGCTCGCCGCTGCTGCGAAAAAAGCGGGCCGCATCGCGGCGGAAGGGATCGTCGATTCCTACATTCATATGGGCGGTAAAATCGGCGTGTTGGTGGAAGTGAACTGCGAGACCGACTTTGTCGCGAAAACGGACGAATTCCGCACGTTTGTAAAAGATGTGGCGATGCACATCGCGGCCGCCAAGCCGTTGTACGTGAGCCGGGAAGAAGTTCCGGCGGAAGTGGTGGAAAAGGAAAAGGAAATCCTGCGGGCGCAAACCCTGAATGAAGGAAAGCCGGAGAACATTGTGGACAAAATCGTGGAAGGCCGCATCGACAAGTTCTTCAAGGACGTCTGCCTGCTGGAGCAACCGTTCGTGAAGAATCCGGATCAAACGATCCAGGAACTCTTGAACGAGAAAATCGCGAAAATCGGGGAAAAAATTTCGATTCGCCGGTTTGTTCGCTATGAAATGGGCGAAGGCCTCGAGAAGAAGCAGGACAACTTCGTGGAAGAGGTCATGGCGCAAGCGAAAATCTAACGAGAGGCACATAGGGAACACAACAGGGTGTTCCCTTTTTTCCAGCCTGGTGAAACGATTCGCTTTTCGTTGGGCTGGAGGAGTTGGCAGATTTTACGTAGAATCTAAGATGTGGAGGATGAAAGATGCTGCAACCCAAATACAAACGGGTCGTGCTGAAATTGAGCGGCGAAGCGCTAGCGGGTCCGGCCGGTTACGGCATCGACGCGGGGGTTATCAATTCGATCGCTTCCCAGATCAAGGAAGTTGTGGAACTGGGATCGGAAGTGGCGATCGTCGTCGGCGGCGGCAACATCTGGCGCGGAGTGGCCGGCAGCGCGCAGGGCATTGATCGGGCAACCGCCGACTATATGGGGATGCTGGCGACCGTCATCAATTCGCTGGCGCTGCAGGACGCCCTCGAAAAACACGGTGTGCAAACCCGTGTGCAAACCTCGATTGAAATGCGCCAGGTAGCCGAGCCGTACATCCGCCGCCGGGCCATCCGCCATTTGGAAAAGAAGCGCGTCGTCATCTTTGCGGCGGGGACGGGCAACCCGTTTTTTTCGACCGATACGACCGCCGCTTTGCGGGCGGCCGAAATCGAGGCGGAAGTCATCCTGATGGCAAAAAACAAGGTGGACGGGGTGTACGATTCCGATCCGCGCACCAATCCGAACGCCGTCAAGTACCGGGAACTGGACTACCTCGAGGTGCTCAACAAAGGGTTGGGCGTGATGGATTCCACCGCCACGTCACTGTGCATGGACAACAACATGCAGATCATCGTCTTCAATATCTCGGAAGAAGGCAATATCAAGCGGGTCGTTTTGGGTGAAGATATCGGAACTGTTGTACGGGGGGGACAAAAATGATGCAAGATCTGATGAAAAACATGGAGGAGCGCATGGACAAAGCGCTTGCCAACCTGAAAAAGGAATTTGTGACAATTCGCGCCGGCCGCGCCAATCCGGCCATTCTTGACAAGGTGCAGGTCGAATATTACGGTTCGACGATGCCGATCAACCAGTTGGCGAGCGTTCACGCGCCGGAACCGCGACTGTTGGTGATTACGCCTTGGGACAAAGGTGCGTTAGGGGAGATCGAACGGGCGATTCTCAAATCCGAACTGGGCCTGACACCGTCCAATGACGGATCGGTCATTCGCATCGCGATTCCGCCCCTGACTGAACAAAGACGCCAGGAACTGGCGAAAGTTGCCCGCAAGATGGCGGAGGAAGCGCGTGTGGCCGTCCGCAACATTCGCCGGGACATCAACGAGGACATCAAAAAACTGGAAAAATCGGGCGACATCTCGGAGGACGAAAGCCGTCGCGCGCAGGAGAAAGTGCAGGCCACAACCGATCGCTATATTGGGGAAATCGACAAGCTGCTGGCCGCCAAGGAAGAAGAAATCATGGAAGTGTAACCTCGACGAAACCCCCTTTGTCGCAAGGGGGGTTAGTTCTATTCCGGGGGACTGACGACGATGAACCTGAAAAATTTTTTTGTGCGCAAGGAAACGGGGAATCTCGCGGAATTGATGGAAGAAGGGGTCCCTTATCACGTGGCGGTGATCATGGATGGCAACGGGCGCTGGGCGAAAAAGCGCGGCCTGCCGCGCATCGCGGGCCATCGGGCCGGCATGGAAAGCGTCAAGAGCATCACCCGGGCGGCTGACGAGATCGGCATCCGGATTCTCACCCTGTACGCGTTTTCCACCGAAAATTGGAAACGGCCGGTGCAGGAAGTCGATTTTTTGATGCGGCTACCACAAGAGTTTCTGTTGATGGAATTGGACACGCTGATCAAAAAGAATGTGCGCCTGCAGATCCTGGGCGATGTCAGTGCGCTTCCTTCGCACACGCGGGAGTCCGTGCTGGAAGCGGTGGACAAGACGGCCAGCAATACGGGGATGCTGCTGAATATAGCGCTCAATTACGGAAGCCGGGCGGAACTGCTGGCAGCGATCAAACAAATCGCGGCCGACGTCCGTTCAGGCAGCCTGACGATCGATCAGATCAACGAGGAAGCGGTCAATTCCCGCTTGCTGACCAGAGGGATCCCTGATCCCGACTTGCTGATTCGCACCAGCGGCGAGCTGCGGTTGAGCAATTTTTTGCTGTGGCAGTGCGCGTATACCGAGCTGTGGTTCACCGATGTGCTGTGGCCCGATTTTACGAAAGAACATTTTTACGAAGCGATTCGTGCATATCAAAAACGGGGTCGGCGCTTTGGAGGACTCAAATAGGAGTGAGCCGTGGATGTTGTACGAGCGAGTTCTGACCGGCATCGTCGGCGGGGCCGTTTTTTTGGCGGCCGTGGTTGCGGGAGGCGCGTGGTTTGCCGGACTCATCGTGATATTGGGGCTGATCGGATTTGCTGAACTGCTGCGGATGAAGGGACACCGCTATTTTGAGATTCCCGCTTTGGCCGGGTTTGTATTGACAGCGGCCTGGCTGTTCTGCGGGACAGGTTGGCTGCAGGCCTGGCCCGGTGTGCTGCTGTGGACAGTCTTTGGATTTTTGCTTTTGACGGTGATTCTGAAAAACCGCTATACATTCGGCGATGTGTCGTTTCTTTTTGTCGGCACGCTGTACGTCGGCCTGTCCTTTCACTATGTGTTGCAGGTCAGGGATTTGCCGGATGGGCTGCTGTTGTTCATGTTTCTACTGCTGTGCATTTGGGCGACTGACACCGGCGCCTATTTTATCGGCCGGGCGTTGAAAGGCCCGAAAATCTGGCCGGCCATTTCGCCGAACAAAACGGTGTCGGGCACGGTCGCGGGACTGGCGGCGGCCGCTTTGACGGGCGCCGTGTTCTTTGCGGTGGCGGGCGGCGGGCATCCGCTTGCGCAATGGGTGGTGACCGCGCTGGTGATTTCCGTGTCCGGACAGCTCGGGGATTTTGTCGAATCGGGCATCAAACGGTCGTTTGACGTGAAGGATTCAGGCCGGATTTTGCCGGGGCATGGCGGTGTTCTGGACCGCTTTGACAGCTTGCTATTTGCGGCGCCGATTGCGTATCATGTACTTGTATGGTTTCGGTTTTGAGGTGACAGAATGCCAAAAAAACTGGCGATTTTGGGGTCTACAGGTTCGATCGGGACGCAAACGCTGGATGTGGTCGCATCGCATCCGGATGAATTTGAAGTGGTGGCGTTGGCGGCCGGTGCGAATTTGACTCGCTTGTTTGAACAAATCGAACGGTTTCGCCCCGCGCTCGTTTCCGTCGCGACGCCCGAACTGGCTGCCAAAGTGAAGGAGCGGTTCGGCAAGGCCGTGCAGGTGGAGGCGGGACAAGCCGGTCTGCAGGCGGTGGCCACTTGTCCGGAAGCGGACATCGTGCTGACAGCGGTGGTTGGTACGATGGGGCTGCGGCCGACGCTGGAGGCGATTGCGGCGGGCAAGGACATCGCCTTGGCCAACAAGGAGACGCTTGTTGCGGCCGGCCATCTGGTGACCGATCTGGCTGCAAGGCGCGGCTGCCGGATTTTGCCGGTGGACAGCGAACACTCGGCGATTTTTCAATGCGTACACGGAGAGCAGACGAAGGAAGTCAGGCGGATTCTGTTGACCGCTTCCGGCGGCGCGTTCCGCGACAAAAAGCGGGAAGAAATGGCGCGGGCGACGCGGGAAGATGCATTGGCCCATCCGAACTGGTCAATGGGGGCGAAAATCACGGTCGACTCGGCGACGTTAATGAACAAAGGGTTGGAAGTGATCGAAGCCCACTGGTTGTTCGGATTGCCATACGAGCGAATTGAGGTGCTGATCCATCCACAAAGCATCGTCCATTCCCTGGTCGAGTTCCAGGACCGGTCGGTCTTGGCGCAGCTCGGGACGCCGGATATGCGGGTGCCGATTCAATATGCGCTGTCTTATCCGCGGCGCCTGGCAGCCGATTGGCCGTCGCTCGATCTGCTGGCCGTCGGAACGCTCACGTTTCGGGAACCCGATTGGGACCGGTTTCCCATCTTGGGGCTGGCGTATCAGGCGGGGAAAACGGGAGGCAGCATGCCGGCCGTTTTGAACGCGGCGAACGAAGCGGCTGTTGACCTGTTCTTGCAGGAGAAAATCGGCTTTCTCGAGATCGAGAAAACGTTGCTCGGCGTGATTGAACAGCACGATCCGGTCGGCAATCCAAGTTTGGACGAGATTTTGTTTTACGACAGGTGGGCGCGCGAAATGGCGCGTCGGCTGGCTTTGCGATAAAAAGACGAGGAATCCGCGGGGGTGCGGAGTCGATGTGTGATCGAAGGAGGAATGACGATGCGGCAAAGTACATATTTGGTACCGACACTGAGGGAAGCGCCGGCGGAAGCGGAAGCGGTCAGCCACAAGCTGATGCTGCGGGCCGGATTTATCCGCCAGCTGGCGGCCGGGATCTATACATATTTGCCTTTGGGCTGGCGCGTATTGCGGAAAGTGGAGACGATCGTGCGGGAGGAGATGGACCGGGCGGGGGCACAGGAGATTTTGATGCCGGCGATGCAGCCCGCCGAACTGTGGCAGGAATCCGGCCGGTATCAGGTGTACGGCCCGGAACTGATTCGCTTGAAAGACCGGCATGATCGGGAATTTGCGCTCGGTCCGACGCACGAAGAAGTCGTGACGACATTGGTCCGCAACGAGGTGCGCTCGTACCGCAAGCTGCCGATCAACCTGTACCAGATTCAAACCAAGTTCCGCGATGAACGGCGGCCGCGGTTCGGGTTGCTGCGCGGGCGGGAATTTCTGATGAAGGACGCGTATTCGTTCGACCTCGATTGGGAAGGGCTGGATCGCTCGTACTGGGCGATGTATGACGCGTACAACCGGATTTTTACCCGGTGCTGTCTCAACTTCCGGGCGGTGGAAGCGGATGCCGGCGCGATCGGTGGCGAAGGCGGCACGCATGAATTCATGGTGCTGGCCGATATCGGGGAGGACACGATCGCAACCTGCACGAACTGCGACTATGCGGCGAACCTGGAAAAGGCGGAAGCGGCTCCCGGCCGGCAGGAGTACCAGGAAGTAACGGTCAGCAAATATGAAAAATTCCATACGCCCGCCATCCGGACGATCGAACAGTTGACCGAGTCGCTTGGGATTGAACCGCAGCAGCTGATCAAGACGCTGATCTACCTGGCGGACGGTCAGCCGGTTGCCGTGGTTGTGCGGGGGGATCACGAGGTCAACGAGATTAAGGTCAAAAATTATTTGGGCGCGGATCACGTCGAGCTGGCCGATGCGGAAACCACGCAAAAAGTGACGGGGGCGCCGGTCGGGTTTGCGGGTCCCGTCGGTTTGACGATTCCGATTTTGGTCGATCAGGAAGTGGCCGCCATGCTGTTCGGGATCAGCGGGGCGAACGAGCGGGATTACCATCTGAAAAATGTCCGCCCGGGCCGCGATTTCCCGCTCGAGAAAACAGGGGATTTCCGCAATGTGGTGGAAGGCGACCGCTGTCCGCGTTGTGAGGGCACGTTGAAATTTTACCGAGGGATCGAAGTCGGGCACGTGTTCAAACTGGGGACCAAATACAGCGAGATCCTGGGTGCCAAGTACCTGGATGCGAACGGGCAAGAACAGGTGATGATCATGGGCTGTTACGGCATCGGCATCTCCCGCGTGCTGTCGGCGATCGTCGAGCAGCATCACGATGAGAACGGCATGATCTGGCCACTGCCGGTGGCTCCTTTCCACGTGCATCTGATCCCTGTCTCGGTCAAGGATGAAACGCAGATGAAACTGGCGGAAGAACTGTATGGCCGCCTGCGGTCGGCGGGGGTCGAGGTGCTGCTGGACGACAGGGACGAACGGCCCGGCGTCAAGTTTAAGGATGCCGACCTGATCGGAATTCCGATTCGCCTGACGGTCGGCAAGGGCGCGGCGGAAGGGCGCGTCGAATACAAGGAACGGAAGACGGGTAAGCAGCAGGAATTGACGGTTGACGATGCTTGCACTCGCATCGTCGAACTGGTGAAGGCAAGCGTCTAGGCAAGGGTGGACTGATGGGCAGCGGCTGCAAAACGGATGAAAAACGCGGCGTGTGGGCAGAACAGTAGTAGCAAAAATACCCGAAAAAGCGAGTGGATGGCAACGTGAACACGTTGATGATTCCGGCTTACAATGAAGCTGCCAACATTGCCGGCGTCTTGCAAGTGGTTGCGGACATGCCCGATTTTCACGACATCATCGTGGTGGATGACGGTTCAACCGACTCGACGGCGGAGGTGGCGGCGTCGTTCGGTGTGCGCGTCATCCGCCTCGCGCAAAACCAGGGGAAGGGAGGGGCAATCGCTGCCGGTCTCAAGGCAAGCGACAGCCCTTTTCTTACCTTGTTGGACGCCGACCTGGTCGGCTTGCAGCCAAAGCATGTCCGGTTGCTTGCACAGCCTGTTTTGAACGGGGAAGCCGCCATGTCGATGGGCATCTTCACTTCCGGCCGGCTGCCCACCGACTGGGCGCAAAAAATCGCCCCTTCCATAACAGGACAACGGGTGTTGCGGCGCGAATTACTAGAGAGCATGCCTGATTTGGAAAACACGCGCTTTGGTGTCGATCTGGCGCTGACCAAGCATGCGAAGCGGCTCAATGTCCCGGTTGTGGAAGTCTTGCTGCAGGATCTGACGCAAAAGATGAAGGAAGAGAAACTGGGGCTCGCCCGCGGAGCGGCAGCCCGCCTGAAAATGTACTGGGAGATCTTGCGAGTGATCGGAAAGTAGCAAGCGGAAATCGGGGCCCCCACAAAGCGAGACCTGGCGCTTTAGCGCCATGGCGAGACTCGTGCCCTTTGGGTGCAAAGCGAGACCTGGCGCAATAGCCCACCCCACTAAGTGCAAGCACTTAGCGGGGGCCCCGGCGCCATGGCGAGACTCGTGCCCTCTTGGTACAAAGCAATCAGAATACGCTCCAACGCTTTGCGTCACTTTGTGGGGTATCTTTGGGAGGGGGTTGACCTTTGAGTTTGGTGGAAACCAATGGGAAACGTCTGTCCGAGTTTCGCGAGCTGCTGGGATGGGAGGATCCGGCCGTGCTGCAGCATGCGGAGCGGGCAATGGTGGAAAAAGTGATCGTCTCCCGTTCCAGGCAGCAGGTGGTGATCTGCCTTGCAGTCCTGGACCGGTTGCCGCCGGATGTCTACCGGCAGATCACGCAGGCGCTTCGCCAGCGGCTGCCGTTGCAAGCCGCCATCCAAACGCGCTTTCGCTACCCGGCTGACGTGGCCAATCTGGAAAAATGGGTCGAGGCCTATTGGAACCTCAGCATCGAAACGGTCTGCGCCAGCGATCCGGTGTCCGCCAACGCGCTGCGGCAGGCGGAAAGGGCTGTCACAGGCAACCAGATTGCGGTTGCGCTGATCGACCAACTGGCTCTCGAGCGCATGCAGAAAAAAGGCATCTCGTCCGCTTTGGAAAAATGGTTTCGGGACGAAGTCGGTCTGATGGTGCAAATCTGCTTCCAGCTGGATGAACAGGCGCAGGAGAAAGTAGAGTCGATCCGGCAAAAGGCGATCGAGCAGGAACAGACACTGCTCGAACAGATGCGGCAAGCGATCGCGGAAGAGGAGAAGGAAAATGAGGCGGAGCCGCCAGCGGCCGAACCGCCCGCTCCCGAAAAATTGGCGATCGGCCGCGAAATCGACGACCCGCTCAGCGAGATCCGATTAATCGGCGACGAAATGCGGAAAGTGGCGGTCAAAGGCAAAGTGTTCAGCCTCGAGACGCGGGAACTGGCCAGCGGCCGGACGCTTTTTCAGTTCAATATCACCGATTTTACCGACTCGATCATGTGCAAGATATTCGCTAAAGAAGGCAAACAGCTGGACACCCTCAAACTGCTGGCAGACGGCAAGTGGGTGCAGGTACGCGGCTCGGTCCAGTTTGACACGTTCGCCAAGGAACTCGTGCTGATCGTGCAGGATCTGTTTGAGATCGAGCCGCCCGCCCGCAAGGATACGGCGGCGGAAAAGCGGGTCGAGCTGCACCTGCATACGCAGATGAGCGCCCTCGACGGGGTGACGCCGGTCAAGGAACTGGTGGCGCAGGCGGCGAAATGGGGCCATCCGGCGATCGCCATCACCGACCATGGGGTGGTTCAGTCGTTCCCGGAGGCTTACAGCGCCGCCAAAAAAGCGGGCATCAAGTGCATTTTGGGACTGGAAGCGTATGTCGTCGATGACGGTGTGCCGATTGTGTACAATCTGTCGGAGGCCAACGACTGCCCGATCGATGCGGATACGCCGTACGTCGTGTTTGACACGGAGACGACCGGCCTGAACGCGGCGGAAAATACGCTGATCGAAATCGCGGCGGTCAAAATGAAAGGATCGGAGATCCTTGAAGAGTGGACGACGCTGATCGATCCGGAAATGGAAATTTCTCCGAAAATCACCGAACTGACCGGCATCACCAACGAGATGGTGAATGGGCAGCCGAAACTGGCGGAAGCGCTGCCCAAATTCCGCGAGTTTGTGGGAGACGCCGTGCTCGTGGCGCACAACGCGGAATTCGACCTCGGCTTTATCTCGGTCTGCGCATCGCGGATCGGCATGCCGAAATGGACCAATCCGGTGCTCGACACGCTGCCGTTGGCCCGCAAGCTGTATCCGTCGGAGAAAAATTACAAGCTGAAAACGCTGACGCAAAAATTTGGCGTCGAGCTGGTCAACCACCACCGCGCATTGGACGACACGGTGGCGCTCGCCAAGGTCTTTCAGCATATGCTGAAAGACATGAAAGAACGCGGGATGGACCGGCTGTCCCGTCTGAACGAAAACGACGGCGATATCGACTACTCGAAAATGCGCCCGTTTCACGCGACGATTTTGGTACGCAACAAAACGGGACTGAAAAATTTGTACAAAATCGTGTCCGAGTCGCATGTGAACTATTTTTACCGGCATCCCCGGGTGCCCCGCAGCCTGCTCGTGAAATACCGGGAAGGGCTGCTGGTCGGGACCGCCTGCCAGCAAGGGGAGCTGTTCCAGGCGATTTTGCGCGGGAAAAACGAGCAGGAACTGCAGGAGATCGCCAAATTTTACGATTATCTGGAAATCCAGCCGCTTGTGCATTACAAACCTCTATTGAAAAACGAGTCGGTCTCCTCGCTCGAATCGGTCAAGGAGTATCACCGGCAGATCCTGGAGATCGGCAGGCAGCTCGACAAGCCGGTGGTGGCGACGGGGGACGTCCATTTTCTCAACCCGGAAGACGAAATCTACCGCGACGTGTTCCTGCAATCGGTCGGCGACGCGCAGGCAGGCGACCAGCCGCCGCTGTACTTTATGACGACGGATGAGATGCTGGCCGCTTTTTCCTATCTGGGTGAAGAGGCGGCGAAGCGGATCGTGGTCGACAATCCCCGCCTGATCGCCGAGCAGATCGATGACGTCAGCCCGATCCCGGACAAATTGTACACGCCTGTGATCGAAGGGGCGGATGACGAACTGCGCAACATGTGCTACGATACGGCACGCAGGCTGTATGGCGATCCGCTGCCGGAAATCGTCGAAAAGCGGTTGGAAAAAGAATTGAACTCGATCATTACGCACGGATTTGCCGTGATCTATCTGATCTCGTCGCGGCTGGTCAAAAAATCGCTGTCAGACGGCTACCTGGTCGGTTCGCGCGGATCGGTCGGATCTTCGCTGGTCGCCACATTTTCGGAAATCACGGAGGTCAATCCGCTGCCGCCTCATTACCTCTGCCCGTCCTGCAAATACAGCGAGTTTATCGCGGACGGTTCGGTCGGCTCCGGATTCGACCTGCCGGACAAAGACTGTCCGAAATGCGGCACCAAACTGAAAAAAGACGGGCAGGACATCCCGTTCGAAACGTTCCTCGGCTTCAAAGGGGACAAGGTCCCCGATATCGACCTCAATTTTTCGGGTGAATACCAGCCGCGCGCGCACAAGTACACGCAGGAACTGTTCGGCGTCGACAACGTCTACCGGGCCGGGACGATCGCCACGGTGGCGGAAAAAACGGCTTTCGGCTACGTGAAAAAATATGCGGAGGAAAAAGGACTCAATCTGCGCAGTGCGGAGATCACCCGCCTGGTGAACGGCTGCACAGGCATCAAGCGGACGACCGGCCAGCATCCGGGCGGCATCATCGTCGTGCCCGACTACATGGACATTTACGATTGCTGTCCGATTCAATATCCGGCAGACGACAGCAGTTCGGAGTGGCGGACGACCCATTTTGACTTCCATTCGATTCACGATAATCTGCTGAAGCTGGACATCCTCGGGCACGACGATCCGACCGTGATCCGCATGCTGCAGGATTTGACCGGCATCGATCCGAAAACGATCCCGACGGACGATCCGAAAGTCATGTCGCTGTTCAGCAGCACGGAAGCACTTGGCGTCACGCCGGAACAGATCCGCTCGAAAACGGGCACCTACGGGATCCCGGAATTCGGCACCAAGTTCGTGCGCCAGATGCTGGAAGAGACGAAACCGAGCACGTTCGCCGAACTGGTTCAGATCTCCGGTCTGTCGCACGGCACCGACGTCTGGCTGAACAACGCGCAGGAACTGATCCGCAAGGGAATCTGCAAACTGTCCGATGTGATCGGATGCCGCGACGACATCATGGTCTACCTGATCTACCAGGGGCTGGAACCGAGCCGCGCGTTCAAAATCATGGAGTCGGTGCGGAAAGGGAAAGGCGTCTCGCCGGAAGACGAGGAATACATGAAATCGTTCGGCGTGCCCGATTGGTACATCTGGTCGTGCAAGCAGATCAAATACATGTTCCCGAAGGCGCACGCCGCGGCGTACGTGCTGATGGCTGTGCGGATCGCCTGGTTTAAGGTGTACCGGCCGTTGGAATTTTATGCGACCTATTTTTCCGTGCGGGCGGATGACTTCGACCTCGAATTGATGTGTCAGGGCTACCAGGCCATCTGGAAAAAGATTGAAGAGATCGAAGCGAAAGGGTTATCGGCCACGCCCAAGGAAAAAGCGCTGCACACTGTCCTTGAATTGGCACTGGAGATGACGGCGCGGGGCTACAAGTTCTATCCGCTTGATCTCTACAAGTCGGACGCGATCAAATTCCAGGTGCTGGAGGACGGCTTGCTGCCGCCGTTCGGGGCGCTTGCCGGCGTCGGCGAGTCGGCCGCCAAAGGCATCGTCGCGGCGAGGGAAGAAGGCCCGTTTTTGTCAGTGGAAGACCTGCAGCAGCGGTCCCGTGTTTCGAAAACGGTGATCGAACTGCTGCAGGGGTTCGGCTGCCTGAAAGACCTGCCGGAGACCAACCAGCTCAGTTTGTTCTGACCGTTTGCTCTGAACGGCTTGCTTAAGATGCTTGCCCGTGCTATAATAATAAAGGTATATTAGGTGATATTGCCGATCTTCGAGAGTGGGGAAACCCACTCTTTCGATATTATATAAGGGTTGCAGAATGCCCAGGAGGGATTACATGTCGAAATCCAGAGTGGTAGAGATTGTGGAACAACTGGTGACGCCGATCGTCGCGGCAGAAGGGCTTGAACTGGTGGATGTCGAGTACGCGAAGGAAGGGGCCAATTGGTTTCTGCGGATCTTCATCGACAAGCCGGGCGGCGTCGATATTGAAGATTGCGGCCGCGTCAGCGAGGCGTTATCCGGCAAACTGGATGAAGTGGATCCGATACCGACCAGCTATTTCCTGGAAGTGTCCTCTCCGGGTGCGGAGCGTCCGTTGAAGAAACCGTCCGATTTTGTAAGGGCAATCGGCAAACAGGTACATATCACCACGTATGAACCGGTCGATGGCAAAAAAGAATTCAACGGCGAACTGGTCTCCTATGACGGTGAGTGGCTTGTGGTGGCCGAATTGCAAAAAACGGTGCGCAAACAATGCCACATTCCGCTCAATAAGATTGCGGGCGCGCGTTTGTCTGTTACCTTTTAAAATGCGGCTCCGCGAAAAGCACCTCGTTATCCGTACGGCGGCACCCATGGTACCTGGCCGCGCAATGGCGGGAGGTGTTGCGGAGGTGATCATCCTTGATCAGAAGGAGGAGAAACGGCTTTATGAACGTCGATTTTATCGAGGCGCTGGAAGCTCTCGAACGGGAAAAAGGGATCAAAAAAGATGTGCTGATCGAAGCGATCGAAGCGGCGCTGATCTCCGGTTACAAGCGGAATTTCAATTCGGCCGCGAACGTCCGTGTCGACATCAACCGGCAGACGGGGGACGTCAAAGTGTTCGCCCGCAAGCAGGTGGTGGAGGAGCCGGAGGATCCGCGGCTGGAAATCTCGCTGGATGCGGCGGAGCAGATCGATCCGGGCATCCAGATCGGGGACATTGTCGAGATTGAGGTGACGCCGCGCGATTTCGGCCGGATTGCCGCCCAGACCGCCAAACAGGTGGTGACGCAGCGGATCCGGGAAGCGGAACGGGGTTTGATCTATTCCGAATTTATCGATCGCGAGGAAGATATTGTGACCGGCGTCGTCCAGCGGCAGGACGCCCGCAACTACTATGTCGACCTTGGCAAGGTCGAGGCGGTGCTGCCGTTTGCCGAAGTGATACCGGGGGAGAAGTTTAAACAAAACGATCGCATCAAGACATATATTACAAAAGTCGAGAAGACGACCAAAGGGCCGCAAGTTCTCGTGTCGCGCACGCATCCTGGGCTTTTGAAGCGGTTGTTCGAACTGGAAGTGCCGGAAATTTACGAGGGCGTCGTCGAGATCAAATCTGTGTCACGGGAAGCGGGCCAGCGGTCGAAGATTGCGGTGCACACAAAAAATCCGGACGTCGATCCGGTGGGAGCATGCGTCGGTCCGCGCGGCGCCCGCGTGCAGGCGATCGTCAACGAACTAAAAGGCGAGAAAATCGACATCGTCCGCTGGAGCAGCGATTTGGCCGAATTTGTGGCCAATTCACTGTCACCGGCGAAAGTCGTCAAAGTGGATGTGGAAGAATCGGAAAAAGTCGCCCGCGTCGTCGTACCCGATTACCAGCTTTCGCTGGCGATCGGCAAAGAGGGGCAAAACGCCCGCCTGGCGGCCAAACTGACCGGGTGCAAGATCGATATCAAGAGCGAATCGCAGATGGGGCCTGCAGCTGACGATCCGGAACTTGACATTGAGCATGAGGTTGAACGGTAAAGGCGGGGGGATTTCCAATGACGCAGAAAAAAATCCCGCTTCGCAAATGTGTCGGCTGCCAGGAAATGAAACCGAAGCGCGAACTGATTCGCGTGGTGCACAGTCCGGATGATCAGGTGTTCCTCGACCCGACCGGGAAGAAAGCGGGGCGAGGCGCTTATCTATGCAAGTCGCTTGCCTGTTTCCAAATCGCGAAAAAGAAAAAAGCGTTGGACCGTTCCCTGAAAATCACCGTGTCCGACGAAGTGTACCGGCAGTTGGAAAGCGATTTGGCAACGGTGAAAGCAGATGGATAAACGGGTATTCAACCTGTTGGGATTGGCGATGAGAGCCGGAGCGGTGGTGACGGGAGACGAAGCGTGCCTGGCGCGGATTCGCGCCGGCAAGGCGGCGTTAACCGTGGTTGCCCAGGATGCGGGCCCGAACACCAAAAAGAAGTACCGCGACAAATGCCGCACTTATCAGGTTCCGCTGGTGGAAATCGGCACCAAACAGGAACTCGGCAGGGCATTGGGCAAGATCGAGCGGGCGGTCGCCGTGGTGGTGAACCAGGGCTTCGCCGGACGGATTTTGCAGTTGTCAAGGGAACAAATCGGGGGTGAAGCATGTGAGTAAGATACGTGTGTACGAATACGCAAAACAGATGAACATGTCGAGCAAGGAAATCATAACGATTTTGAATCGGTTGCACATACAGGTCAACAATCACATGAGCGTGATGGATCCGGAGATGATTGCCGCCGTTGAAGGATTCATGGCGGACGTGAAGAGCCGGGCGCAGGCGAAGCAGGAGACCGAACAGGCGGCGAAGGACAAACGGGCGCAACAGGGACAGGAGCAGGGGCAGCAGGCGCACGGCCAGGAGCCGCGCAAGCAGAACCAGGGACAAAAGCACGGAAAACGGCCGCATGACCATATGAAAGAGCAGGCAAACCGGCCGTCCGGACAGGGCCACCGACGGGACGACGGCAAGCCGCAGGGCAGCCGGAACCGCGGACATGCCCAGGGACAGGGCAACCGTCCGCAAGCACAGGCGGCTGCACAGGCGAATCGTCCGCAGGCGCAGCAGCGGCCGACAGTGGCGCACGCGCAGAAAGCGGACGCGATCGTCGAGGAAGTGTTGGATGATCCGCGTTACACCCGGGGCGAAAAGATCGCCAAGAAACCGAAGCAAGGTCCGCAGGGAGCGAAAGACAACCGGAAGCCCGTAGGGCCGCAAAACAACCGCAACGCAAAAGGCGGCAGAGTCAACCAGCAGCGGCCGCAACCGCAGCAGCAAGCTCCCAAGCAGCCGGAAGGCCCGAAAAAAATCGAAATCGAAGGGCCGATGACGGTCGGCGAATTCGCCAAACTGATCAAGCGCGAGCCGTCGGAAGTGATCAAAAAGCTGTTGTTCCTCGGTATTATGGCGACGATCAACCAGGAGATCGACACCGACGCGATCGAACTGGTGGCGAGTGACTACGACATCGAAGTGGTCGTCAAGGAACCGGTTGACGAAGAAGCGCTGGAAATGCTGATCGAAGAGGCGGATCCGGCCAAACTGGTCGAGCGTCCGCCGATCGTCACGATCATGGGCCACGTGGACCACGGGAAAACGACGCTGCTTGACGCGATCCGCGAAACCAACGTCACCGCGCAGGAAGCGGGCGGTATCACCCAGCACATCGGCGCTTACCAGGTGGAAATCAACGGCAAGAAGATTACGTTTCTCGATACGCCGGGCCACGCCGCGTTTACGAGCATGCGGGCACGGGGTGCGCAGGTGACCGACATTACCGTGCTTGTGGTTGCGGCCGATGACGGTGTGATGCCGCAGACGGTGGAAGCGATCAACCACGCGAAAGCGGCGAACGTGCCGATCATCGTAGCGATCAACAAGATGGACAAACCGGACGCCAACCCGGACCGTGTGCGCCAGGAGCTGACCGAATACGGACTGGTGGCCGAGGAGTGGGGCGGCGACACGATTTTTGTGCCGATCTCAGCGAAGAAAAAAGAAGGTCTCGAAAATCTGCTGGAGATGATCCTGCTGGTGGCGGAAATGGCCGAGTTGAAAGCGGATCCGACAGCCCGGCCGCGCGGCACCGTGATTGAGGCGGAGCTTGACAAGGGACGCGGACCGGTCGCCACCGTGCTGGTGCAAAACGGGACGTTGCGCGTCGGTGATGTTGTGGTGGCGGGCACCACGTACGGCAAGGTGCGGGCGATGGTAAACGACCGCGGCCGCCGCGTGAAAGAGGCGGGTCCGTCCTATCCGGTGGAAATCCTCGGACTGAACGATGTGCCGAGCGCCGGCGATTTGTTTGTCGTGTACGATGATGAGCGCAAGGCGAGAGCGCTGATCGAGAAGCGGATCGCAAGGCAGCGCCAGGAGCAACTGAACGCGCAAACCCGCGTGACGCTGGAGGATCTGTACAAACAGATTCAGGAAGGCGAAATGAAAGAGCTGAACGTAATTATCAAGGCGGACGTGCAAGGATCGGTGGAAGCGCTGACCGGCGCGCTGGAAAAGATCGATGTGGCGGGCGTCCGGGTACGCGTCATCCACAAGGGTGTCGGTGCGATCACCGAGTCGGATATCCTGCTGGCGACTGCCTCGAACGCGATCGTCATCGGCTTTAACGTCCGGCCCGAACCGAACGCGGCGAAAATGGCCGAATCGGAAAAAGTCGACATCCGCTTGTACCGGGTGATTTACAATGCGATCGAGGAACTGGAAGCGGCCATGAAAGGGTTGCTCGATCCGGAATACAAGGAAGTCGTGGTCGGCCGCCTGGAAGTGCGGCAAACGTTCCACGTGTCGAAAATCGGCACGATCGCCGGCTGCTATGTGACAGACGGCAAGATCACCCGCAATTCGGAAGTTCGCTTGATCCGCAACGGAATCGTTGTATACGAAGGCAAGCTGGAATCGCTCAAACGCTTTAAGGATGATGTGCGTGAGGTGGCGGCAGGTTACGAGTGCGGTCTGACTTTGGAAAACTTCAATGACATCAAGGAAGGCGACATCATTGAAGCGTTTGTGATGGAAGCGGTGAAAGTTCAGTAACACAAGCGAATTCAATTTGGAAGCACCCGGTAGCAGTCGCAGCCAGGCGGACCGGGTTTCTTCCGTTCCTTGCAAAGCTTTTTCTTCACTTTTTGGGGTGTCTTAGGAGGTGTTTCGCATGGGGAAAATTCGTGTCGGCCGTGTCGGCGAACAACTGAAAAAAGAGATCTCCGACATCATCCGCAACGAACTGAAAGATCCCCGCGTCGGGTTTGTTACGGTGACGGGCGTGGAAGTCAGCGGTGACCTGCAGATCGCCAAGGTCTATGTGTCGGTCCTCGGCTCCGAGCAAGCCAAACAGGATACTTTGGAGGCATTGCGGAAAGCGACCGGATTTATCCGCAGCGAGGTGGGACGGCGAATCCGGTTGCGGCTGACGCCGGAGATCCTGTTCGAGCTGGACACCTCGCTCGAGTACAGCACGAGAATCCAGGAGGTCTTGCGGGAGATTAACTCCGACCGGGAGGAATCGTAGTGGACAAAATGCGCATGATGCAGGAGGCGGCCGATTTTCTCCGGCGGCATGACGATTTTTTGCTGCTGACGCACGTCCAGCCCGACGGGGACGCGCTCGGTTCCACGCTCGGCTTCGCCCATCTGCTGCATATGTTGGGCAAACGGTTTACGGTTGCAGTGGAGGAACCGGTGCCCGACAGGTTTCGCTTTTTGCCGCTGGCGGACGCCGTGCGGTTGGCTGCCGAGATCCCGCGCCCATTTGCCAGCGTTGTGGCGCTGGATTGCGGCGATTTGAAGCGGTTGGGGAGCTGTGCAGCATTGGTGGCAGAAGACGCCTGCCTGCTGAATATCGACCATCATAAAACGAACGATCAGTTTGGGCAGATCAATCTGGTGGATGCGGACGCGGCCGCCACCTCGCAAATCGTCTACAATCTGGCCCGATTCATGAACGTGGCGATCGACCGGAAGATGGCCACCTGCCTGTATACGGGGCTTTTGACCGATACGGGAGGATTCCGCTATAGCAATACGACTGTCGAGGTGCACCACATGGCGGCCGACCTGTTGGCGCACGGAGTCGCTCCCTACGATGTGGCGGAACGGGCGCTGGAAACGTTGACCTGGTCCCAGGTGCAACTGATTCGGGAGGGATTGGCCGGCCTCAAGCGGGACGATTCCGGGCAAATCGCCTGGATCGCGGTCAATCGCGAGCAGCTCGCGCGGGCGGGAGCGACCGATCAGGACACGGAAGGGCTGGTTGCGTACGCCCGCAACATTCAGGGCGTGGAAGTCGGCATTCTGTTCCGGGAACAAGCGGACGGCACGATCAAAGTCAGCCTGCGTTCGAAACGGCGGGTGGACGTGGGGGAAATCGCCCTGTTGTTCGGCGGGGGCGGACATGCGCGGGCCGCCGGGTGCATTCTGGAAGGACCGATTGAACAAGCGGCGTTGGCGGTGCTGGCGAAAGTGAGAGAAGCGGTCGGATCATGAACGGAATCCTGGTGATCGACAAACCGAAAGGCATGACGTCGCAGCAGGTGGTGGGCCGAGTCAAAAAGATTCTCGGCGTGAAGAAGGTCGGCCATACCGGAACGCTCGATCCCGATGTGGACGGCGTGCTCCCGTTGTGCATCGGGCAGGCCACCCGCCTCGCCGAATACCTGCTCGACCAGAGCAAAGCGTACGCAGCCGAACTGACGCTCGGGTACTCGACCGACACGCAGGACGCATCGGGCGAAATCGTCGAACGGGTGGCGCATGTGTCTGTGACGGAGGCGGAAATTCGGGCGGCATTCGACAAATTTTGCGGTGAGATTGAACAGGTTCCACCGGCGTTTTCCGCGCTCAAAATCAACGGCCGGCGGGCTTACGACCTGGCCCGGCAAGGGGAGCGGGTGGCGCTGCCTCCGCGCAGGGTGACGATCTACGAGCTCGCGATTACGGAACTGGAATTGGACTGCGAGCTGCCGCGGGTCCGGTTCCGCGTGGAATGTTCAAAAGGCACCTATGTGCGGACGCTTTGCCACGACATCGGACAAACGCTTGGGATTCCCGCCCATATGTCGCGGTTGACGCGCACCCGTTCGGGTCCTTTCACGCTGCAGATGGCCCATTCGCTCGACGTGATCGGGCAGGCGGCAGCGGAAGGGCGGATCGCGGATTATCTGTTGCCGCCGTCGGTTGCTGTGGCCGATTTTCCGTGCTATGTCGTGACCGACAGACAGGCGAGACGGGTGTTCAACGGACTGGAGATGTCGTTTTCCGCCGCCGGACAGGAACGGGAAACGGGGGAACGAATCCGGCTCGAATCGGCCAGCGGCCAATTGCTGGCGATCTACCGGGTGGTGGACAGCGACGGACAGACGATCCGCACAAAGCCGGAGAAAGTGTTCAACGCGTGAAGGTTGGGTACAAGGAGCAGGAGGGCATAGCGGTGAAGACAGTTCGAATTGCAGGAATAGCGGGTAACCAGCCGTTCGAACCGAGCGTGATGGCGCTCGGCAATTTTGACGGAGTACATAAAGGGCATCGGCAGATAGTCCGGGAAGCGGGCGAACTAGCCAGGCAAAAAGGCGTCAGTCTGTCGGTCATGACATTCGATCCGCATCCGCGGCAAGTGTTGGGAGCGGGCGCCAACTATGATCGGCAATTGACCCCTTTGCCGATCAAGCTGCAGGCGCTTGCGGAGCTGGGAGTGGAGATTTGTTACGTTGTGCAGTTTGACGAGCGGTTTGCCGCCATCCCGGCGGACCGGTTTGTGGCCGATTTTCTCGCGCGGATGAACGCGACCGCGATCGTCGTCGGGTTTGACTACCGGTTTGGGGCTGGCGGGCGGGCCGATGCTTCCGTCTTGCGGGAATTGGCGGAACGGTTCGGCAAAACGGTGCATGTGGTGCAGGCTGTGAATCTCTATGGGGAGAAAGTTTCTTCCTCGTTTATCCGGGAGAAACTGCTGTTGGGAGAAGTGAAGCTGGCAGCCGAGCTGCTCGGCAAACCTTACGCGGTGGTTGGAGAGGTTGTCCGGGGGGAAGGACGCGGCAAGCTGCTCGGATTTCCGACTGCCAATGTGGAACCGCTGTACAAATTTGTGCTGCCGCGCACCGGCGTCTATTTGATCAGGGCGCATCTGCTGGATTCGCAAGAAACACGCTACGGCGTGATGAATATCGGCTTCAAGCCGACGTTTCACGACTTGGAGGAAGGGGTCACGCTGGAGGCCCACCTGTTCGATTTTTCCGGGAATTTGTACCACCGGCAAATCCGCATCGAGTTTCTCGATTTCCTGCGGTCGGAGAAAAAATTCAACTCCGCCCGCGACCTGATCGCCCAGATTCAGGCGGATGTGCAGGAAGCGAAACGGCGGCTGGCAAACAGCCCCACGAAGTGAAGCGATGCTTTGCGGTGCGCTGCGATTGCTGGAGACGGCCGCTTCGTGAGCGGGTTTTTGCATAAGACAACCAAAAAGCGGCATAGACTGGAAGCAATCGAGTGCTGTCTGGTTTACTCCCGCCGCAATCTATGCTATACTACAACCTGGTATGAACGGACACTTGTCTTGACAGCACATCCTGGCTGCAAGGGGAGATGTGCCGTGAAATACCCGTCCGTTGACTCGCGTGATGCCCGTCTTTTTCAACTGTGCCGGGAGATCGCCCGCATCTGTATCAGCGAAGAGTTCCAGCGCCTGAACCGCGAAATGGTCAAGTTGTACCGGAAAAACGGCATAACCGATCCGCACCTCGTTGCCTTTCAGGACACGCTGTTTTCGCTGTTTGTCGAGACTGACCGTTATTTTGAAGGTTCGACCGAACCTTTCAACTGACATGAAAGTGATCGTCACGGTGCATGCGAAGCAGAGGCTGCATGAGGAGCGACAACGAGGGATTCGCGTGGAAGACATCGTGCGGGCGGCAAACCAGATTCCCGGCAGCGTACCGATAGCCACCCGCTTTCGCGGGTTTGTGTCACTATCGGGGCGCACGTTTGACATTGTGGCAAAGGACATTGCCCAAGGAAGATTGGTCATTACCGTCATCGGAAAGTGAACCTCTGCGCGGATTTCGAGTACCTCGACGATTTCTGGGCTGAGGGGATATTATCGAAAAGGAGGTGGCGTACCATGTCGTTGTCCGCTGAACAAAAACAGGCTTTGATCGACGAGTTCAAGGTGCATGAAAACGACACCGGATCGCCGGAAGTGCAAATCGCGATCCTGACCAACAAGATCAACTACCTGAACGAGCATTTGCGCGTTCACAAGAAGGATCACCACTCTCGCCGTGGCCTTCTGAAAATGGTCGGACATCGCCGGAACTTGTTGAACTACCTTCGCAAGAAGGATATCAACCGGTACCGTGCGGTGGTGGAAAAACTGGGCCTGCGGAAATAACCAGGAAGCGGGGAACGCCACCCGCTTCCTGTTTTTTGCATGAAAAAGAAGGAAATACTGTGGCTATGCCGAAATGTATTTGTTTGTGTACATGTTTTTTGAATCTGTTGCGGAAGAGATGTTGAAGGGAGGCTTATTGCCTACATGCAGGAAACTGTCACACCACAGGTTTTTGAAATAGACCTTGCGGGCAGAAAACTGACGATTGAGACAGGCAAGTTTGCGAAACAGGCAAACGCAGCTGTGATGGTTCGCTACGGGGAAACGGTGGTGCTGGCCACTGTCACGGCCTCGAAGGAGCCGAAGGACCTGGATTTTTTTCCGTTGACTGTCAACTATGAGGAACGGCTGTATGCGGTCGGGAAAATCCCCGGCGGCTTTATCAAACGGGAAGGCCGTCCGAGTGAAAAGGCGATTTTGGCGAGCCGATTGATTGACCGTCCGATCCGCCCGCTGTTTCCGGAAGGATTTCGGAACGAGGTGCAAATCGTCGACATCGTGATGTCGGTCGACCAGGATTGTGCTCCGGAAATTGCTGCGATGATTGGCACCTCGGCGGCGCTGATGATCTCCGATGTACCGTTTGAAGGGCCGATCGCCGGCGTGATCGTTGGCAGGATCGACGGGCAGTTCGTGATCAACCCGACTGTCGAGCAGGAAGCGAAAAGCGACATGCATTTGACGGTAGCGGGCACGAAAGACGCGATCGTGATGGTAGAAGCGGGCGCCAACGAGGTGCCGGAAGAAGTGATGCTGGAAGCGATCATGTTCGGCCACGAAGAAATCAAGCGGCTGGTCGCCTTCCAGGAAGAAATTCAGCGCGCCGTCGGCAAACCGAAAATGGAAGTGGTGCTGCACGCGGTGGATCAGACGATCGACCAGCAGGTCCGCGCGTATGCGACCGAGAAGCTGAAAGCGGCGATCCGCACGCCGGAAAAACAGGCCCGCGAAGACGCGATCCATGCGGTAAAAGAAGAGACGGTGGCGTACTTCCAAGAAAACGATCCGGAACTGACGGAACAGCAAATTGCTGATATTAACGAAGTTCTGTACAACATCGTGAAGGAAGAGGTACGCCGGGCGATTATTTTCGAAGGGATTCGCCCGGATGGCAGAGCGCTTGACGAAGTCCGGCCGATCACCAGTGAAGTGGGAATTTTGCCGCGGACGCACGGTTCCGGTCTGTTCACGCGCGGGCAGACACAGGCGCTGTCCGTCTGCACGCTGGGCGCGTTGGGCGACGTGCAGATCCTGGACGGGCTTGATCTGGAAGAGACGAAACGGTTCATGCACCATTACAATTTTCCGCCGTTTTCTGTCGGCGAAGCGCGGCCGATCCGGGCTCCCGGCCGGCGGGAAATCGGCCACGGGGCATTGGGCGAACGGGCGCTGGAACCGGTGATTCCGTCGGAAGACGAGTTCCCGTATACCATTCGCCTGGTGTCCGAAGTGCTGGAATCGAACGGCTCCACGTCGCAGGCCAGCATCTGCGCTTCCTGCCTGGCGATGATGGATGCCGGGGTGCCGATCAAGGCTCCCGTTGCCGGGGTTGCGATGGGTCTGGTGGCGGAAGGGGACCGGTTTGCCGTGTTGACTGACATCCAGGGCATGGAAGATCACCTGGGCGATATGGACTTCAAGGTGGCGGGCACTGCGAACGGCGTCACCGCTCTGCAGATGGATATCAAAATCAAGGGCCTCAGCCGGGAAATCCTCAAACAGGCGCTGGAACAGGCGCATCGCGGCCGGATGCACATCCTCGGCAAGATGCTGGAAGTGATCGACAAGCCGCGCGAACAGTTGTCCAAGTATGCACCGCGGATCATCACGCTGAAGATTCATCCGGACAAGATTCGCGAAGTGATTGGACCGGGCGGCCGCGTGATCAACAAGATCATCGAAGAAACCGGCGTGAAAATCGACATTGAACAGGACGGCCGGATCTACATCGCCACCACCGACAGCGAAGCAGGCGAGAAAGCCCGCTCGATGATCGAGGCGATCGTTCGTGAGGTGGAAGTCGGCTGCATCTACAACGGTCGCGTCACCCGAGTGGAAAAATATGGGGCGTTCGTGGAAGTGCTGCCTGGCAAGGAAGGGCTCGTCCACATCTCGCATCTGGCGGAAGAACGGGTGGAAAAGACGGAAGATGTGGTGAAAGTCGGCGATCACATCATGGTGAAAGTGACTGACATCGATCCGCAGGGGCGGGTCAATCTGTCGCGGAAAGCCGCCTTGCGGGAACTGCGCGGCGAACCGCCGGAGCCGCCTGCGCCGTCTGCGAGAAGGGAACGGGACGGCCGGCACGGACGCGGTGAGCGGGACCGCGAACGAGATCGCGTGTCCCACCGAACCGAACACAAGCAATAGTTGGAAAAGGGTCAGCTATCTGGCTCTTTTCCATTTTTTTTGCGCAAACTAAGCCAGGCGAAAAAGCTGTCAGAGAGGGAGGAATTTGCATGCGATCGTATGTTGTCGCCAGCTTGTTGGCCGCTTTCTTGGGGATCACTCTGCAGACCGCTACGGGGCAGCCGGCAGGTGTTCAACCGCAAGCGGCTTCGGTGCAATCGATATCGCGCGAAGATTTGCAACACGAGGCCGCCAGGCGCTATCAAAAGCCGATCGACGCGGTGGTCAGCAAAGCGGGCAAACCGAACATCATCCCGGAGTTGAACGGGATCGAGCTGGATGTGGAAGCGACAGCGGAAAACATGAGAAAAATGGGCGGACGCGGTCCCGAGTGCTACATCTACCGGCAGATTCTGCCGAAAGTGAAGATGAGCGATTTTCCCAACCTACCGGTCTATCAGGGGAACCCGCACAAACAGGAAATGGCGTTAATGGTCAACGTGGCATGGGGAACCGAGTATCTCGACGGCATTCTGCAGGTGTTGAGGGAAAACGGGGTGAAGGCGACGTTCTTTCTCGACGGGTCATGGCTCAAAAAAAATCCGGATGCCGCCAAACGAATTGTGGCGGAAGGCCATGAGATCGGCAACCACGCGTACACGCATCCCGATATGGCTGCCCTACCGCCGGCGAAACAGGCGGAGCAAATTGCCAAAACGCAGGAGGAAATCCGCAAGGTACTCGGCGTACAAAGCAAGTGGTTCGCTCCGCCGTCCGGTTCCTACAACGAGACCACCGTAAAAATCGCAAGGGAGCACGGCATGGGCACCGTCTTGTGGACGCTTGATACGGTCGATTGGCGCCGACCGTCGCAAGCGGAGATTATCAGGCGGATTGTTCCGAACGCGAAAAACGGGGCGCTCGTGTTGATGCATCCGACCGAACCAACTTTAGGCGCGCTGCGTACTCTAGTACCAGACCTGAAGCAAAAGGGGTTCCAATTGGTTACGGTCAGTGAACTGCTGTCGCCGATCCGCAAGGTCCAATAAATTCATTGTAGGAACTCCTTTCCTTTGCTATATTGTATGACAGGCACAGGTTAAAAGGAGGATGTCATTGTTTTACCAGGGGAGATTAAGGAACGGGATGCAACTCGTTGTGGAAGAGATTCCGTCCGTTCGGTCCGTATCGCTGGGCGTATGGGTACATACGGGCTCGCGCGACGAGAATCAGGCCACGAACGGGATTTCGCATTTTATCGAACATATGATGTTCAAGGGAACCGACAAGCGGACAGCCAGGCAAATCGCCGAGCTGTTTGACGGGATCGGCGGCCAGGTGAATGCGTTTACGTCAAAGGAATACACCTGCTATTACGCGAAGGTGTTGGACGAACATTTTGAACTGGCGCTGGAAACGCTGGCCGATATGTTGATTCACTCGAATTTTGCGCCGGAGGAACTGGCGAAAGAACGGAAAGTGATCATCGAGGAAATCAAAATGTACGAAGATACGCCGGACGATCAGGTGCACGACCTGCTGGCGCTGACGATGTTTCCGGACCATACGCTCGGGTATACGATTTTGGGGCCGGAATCGAATCTGCTGTCGTTTACGCGCGATGATTTGCTGTCGTACCTGAACGCCCGCTATACTCCGGACAATATGGTGTTGGCGGTAGCCGGCAATGTGCGGGCGGAAGTTGTACACAAAGCGGCCGAGCAATGGTTCTCCGAGCTGAACGGCCAGCGGGTGGAGACGACCCATATCCCGCCCGTATTTGAGGCGAACAAGCAGGTTCGACGGAAAGCGACCGAACAGGCTCACATCTGTCTTGCAGCACAAGGGTTTGCTTTTGATGACCCGCAGATGTATCCGCTGATCCTGTTGAATAATATCGTCGGCGGCAGTTCCAGCTCCCGGCTGTTCCAGGAGATTCGCGAAGAGCGCGGGATGGCGTATTCGGTCTACAGCTTCTATTCGTCTTATCGTGACAGCGGAGCATTCGGCGTTTATACCGGCACGTCCCCGGAACAGGCGCAGCAAGTGGTCGATTTGATCGGCAAGATATTGGCTCAACTCGCGAGCGAAGGGATTACAACGGCAGAACTGCAGAAAGCGAAAGAACAGGTGAAAGGTTCGCTGATGCTGTCGCTGGAGAGCACCAGTTCGCGGATGAGCCGCCTCGGCAAAAATCAGCTGCTGCTTGGCAAACAAATCACCCTGGATGAGACGATCCGCCGGATCAACGATGTGACGCTGGATGAGATCCGGGAAGTGGCGGAAAAAGTGTGCAGCGGTCCGCTGGCGATGGCTGCGATCGGGCCGTTTGACGATTTGCGGCTGCCGTAGTACCACAGGCAATGATGCAAAGCTTTTGCGGTCAATACCGATTCCTTCGCTGGGGACCAAAAATTGTCGAGTCAGGATTAAGAGGTGCAGGTTGTGGAGCGAAAGTTGCAAGTGTCGGTGAAAAAAGTGTCCCCGTTGATCGGGGAGCGATTTCCGTTGCCCTATTACGCAACTCCCGGCGCGGCCGGTATGGATTTGTGCGCATGTCTGGACGAGCCGGTGGTGGTTCCGCCGGGCGGGAAGGTGCGCATCCCGACCGGCATTGCGATTCAACTGCCTTCCCCCGCTTACGTGGCGCTCGTGTTTCCGCGCAGCGGGCTGGCCAGCAAGCACGGCATCAATCTGGCGAATTCGGTCGGCGTGATCGACAGCGATTATACCGGCGAAATCCAATGTGTCGTCGTCAACCAGGAACAGACCATGTATACGATTCAACCGGGCGAACGGATCGCCCAGTTGGTGATTCTGCCGGTGCTGCAGGCGGATCTGCGGCTGGTCGACGAATTGCAGCCGACCGAGCGTGGTTCCGGCGGTTTTGGCTCGACGGGCAAATAAACGGATCAAGCAGGAAACGACGGGTATCTCCCGCCCTTCCCAGTCAACGTTGATGTCTGTCGCCGGCTTCACAGTAAGGAATGCGACGGTCAGGTTCTCCGCCCGGGAAGCAGGGTTTCGCAACCGGTACTTGGCCGTCACCCAGGGAGCGTATAGTCGCCCCTAAGGGGCCGGCTCAACTGACCAAAATGAGTAGGTCACCTTGGTGTTGTCAAAAAGCTCAAGGGTGACCTACTTCTTTTTTCTGTCAGACAGTATCGTCGCCACCAAGATCCCGAATACGATCATCAGGGACAGTGCCTCGTATACTGTCATGGCCCCACCCCCTTTCCGTCAGGGGATGAGTCGGTCACGCTTGAGGAGCCGCTTCTATTGTACAGGGATATTATACTAACGGAAGGTTCGCCTCTACAATCCTCCTAACCACGCTAATTTCTTCGGGATCATCATTTAACCGAACAGCCGAATGTGCTTTCGCCGATGTTTGGAAACCGAGCCATTCGTCACTTTCCCACACCGTCCGTTTCAGGACTTTTTGCCCGCTCCGGCGCATACAAAATAACGGAACGTTCTGTGCGAATGATCGTTGCGGAGGTGGATGCGCATGCGACTCAGCGAGTTGGCGGGCCGGGAACTGATCGACTTACATAACGGGCAAAAAATCGGGCAACTGCATGATGCCGATCTGTGGATCGATACGGAAACGGGGAAGATCGGCTATCTGATTTTGCCGGAAAACGTCCGGCGTTTCGGATTTGGCAAGAAACAGGACGAACAGTCGGTGCCGTGGGAAGCGGTGCGAAAAATCGGAGCGGACATGATCCTGCTGGATCTCAACCACAAGCAGTCGGATCGCAAGTGAGGCGCCGTGCAGGTTGTCACCAACGTCTGGGCGTTTGCATAGTATGCAGCACGTGCAACGAACCGGCGCGGGAGCAAGCCAGACTGGCGCCGATTTACGCTTTTGAAACAGATTTTACCTTGAATTTTCGCCTGTTTCGCGTACAATGATGTGAAAGGGGTCAGTCACCATGTTAACAGGTATTAAGATGGCGTTCCTGGGCGGAGACGCGCGGATCATCGAAGTGATTCAGCACGCCCTCGATTTGGACGCCTCCGTGTACCTGATCGGATTTGACGACCTGGAACTGAAGATGGCAGACGCTGTGAAAACCAACCTGTCAGTCGATGTTCTGCAGGATTTGGATGCACTGATCCTGCCGGTCACCGGAATGAGCGAGGATTGGACGATCAGCTCCCGCTATTCCGCTCGGCCGGTTGTGTTGACCGACGAGCATTTTGCCGCCCTCTCGAAAAAATGCAAGATTTTCACCGGCATCGCCCGGACCGTCCTGACGGAAGCGTGCCGCCGGCACGGATTGAAGCTGATCAAGCTGATGGAACTGGATGAAGTGGCCATTTTGAACTCGATTCCATCGGCCGAAGGGGCCATTCAAATGGCGATGGAAAACACCGATTTTACCATTCATGGTTCCGATGTGGCGGTGCTCGGCTTCGGCCGTTGCGGCATGACGATCGCCCGCATGTGTGCCGGGATCGGGGCGAGAGTGAAGGTCGGGGCGCGCAAAGAATCCGATCTTGCGAGAATCTATGAGATGGGGTTTCAGGCGTTCCCGCTGTCCCAGATCAACCGGGAGCTGCAGCAGGTGGATATCGTGTTTAACACGATTCCCGCACCGGTCGTCACATCGGAAGTTTTGTCCCGCATGCAGAAAACGTGCGTCATCATCGACATCGCGTCGAGTCCGGGCGGCACCGATTTCCGGTTTGCCGAAAAAAGAGGCATCAAAGCGCTGCTTGCTCCCAGCCTGCCAGGGATCGTTGCACCCAAGACGGCGGGCCAGATCATGGCCAAAACGATCTGCCGGCTCGTTTTGGATCACGCATAGCCTGGGGGGAACAGCATGGAACTGAAGGGCAAGACGATCGGTGTTGCAATCACCGGTTCTCATTGCACATACGACGAGATTCGCCCGGTCATGAAAAAGTTGGTCGAGTTAGGGGTGAACGTCATCCCGATTGTTTCCTATACGGTGCAAACCACCGATACCCGCTTCGCGCAAGCGGACGCCTGGATTGCGGAAATCGAGCAGATCACCGGTCGCAAGCCGATCACTTCGATCGTCGAGGCGGAACCGCTGGGCCCTAGCAGGCTGCTGGACGCCCTGTTGATCGCCCCCTGCACAGGCAACACGATCTCCCGGTTGGCGAACGCGATGACCGATTCGCCCGTTTTGATGGCTGCGAAAGCGACGATGCGCAATGATCGGCCGGTGGTCTTGGCGATCTCGACCAATGACGGTTTGGGGTTGAACATGTCGAACATTGCAAAATTAATGTCCGCAAAGAATATTTTTATGGTACCATTTGGTCAGGATGATCCCTTTAAAAAGATGAACTCCCTGGTGGCGAACATGGACCTGGTCTACGCCACATTGGAAGCTGCACTGGAGAAGAAACAACTGCAGCCCGTTCTGATCGAACGATATAAAAAGTAGACTGCGCCGGCATAACCGGGAGCCAGGTGCAATGCTATGGGGAGCTGTCAGGCTCCCCGTCATGGCGCGACTGGCGCGAAACGGCCGGCGTGTATTGGTACTCTGCACAAGCTGCAAAAATTTCGTTGATCGGCAGGGTGTTCGAGCCACGGTCGGCGAAAAGTATGTTGAAGGAGTTGCTGTTGATGGAGAGGAAAAAGCTTTACAATGTAGCAGTCGTTGGGGCTACAGGTGCGGTTGGACAAAAGATGTTGGAGACGCTCGAAAAACGTAGCTTTCCGGTGGGGGAACTGCGTCCTTTGGCGTCCGCCAGATCGGCAGGACAACAGGTAACCTTCCAAGGCAACACGTACACCGTTCAAGAAGCGACTCCGGAAGCGTTTGTCGGTATCGATTTTGCCCTGTTTTCCGCAGGCGGATCTGTCTCCGAAAAACTGGCTCCGGCGGCTGTCGAGCGGGGAGCGGTGGTGATCGACAACACCAGCGCGTTCCGGATGCTGCCGGAAGTTCCTCTCGTCGTGCCGGAAGTCAACGCTCATAAAATTTCGCAGCACAGAGGCATCATCGCCAACCCGAACTGCTCCACCATTCAGATGGTGGTGGCCCTCAAGCCGATTTATGATGCCTACGGAATCGACCGAATCATCGTTTCGACGTATCAGGCGGTCTCCGGTTCCGGCCAAGCGGCGATTGATGAACTGCGCGAGCAGACGCGGGCTGTGCTGGACCGACAACCGGCTAACCCGCAGGTGCTGCCGGTGAAATCCCTGCCGAAACATCACCCAATCGCCTTCAATGCGATTCCGCAGATCGATGTGTTCGAAGAAAATGGGTTCACCCGCGAAGAGATGAAAATGGTGAACGAAACGCGCAAGATTTTTGGCGACGATTCGATTCAGATCACGGCCACGTGCGTCCGGATCCCCGTTTTCTACGGACATTCCGAGTCGGTCTATGTGGAAACGCGCAAGCCGTTTGACCTGGCGGAAGTACGGTCGCTGCTGGAATCGGCGCCGGGCGTCAAAGTGGTCGACAACCTGGCGGAACAGGAATATCCGATGGCAATCGATGCGGAAGGCCGGTACGACACATTTGTCGGCAGGATTCGCCGCGATCTGTTCCATCCGCGCGGCCTGAACATGTGGATCGTATCGGATAACGTGCTGAAAGGAGCCGCTCTGAACGCGGTACAAATAGCCGAATATATGGTGAAATCCAAGTAACAGGAGGACCCAATGCGAATCATCGTGCAAAAATTTGGCGGGACCTCGGTGGCGACCCGCGAAAATCGGCTGCTCGCAATCGGTCATATTGAAGACGCCATGAAAGCCGGTTATCAGGTTGTGGTCGTCGTGTCCGCGATGGGGCGCAAGGGAGACCCGTATGCAACCGATACTCTGCTCGGGCTGTTGGATCCGCAGGATGAGTGCGCGAGCCGGGAAAGAGATCTCTTAATGTCATGCGGTGAACTGATCTCCGCTGTCGTCTTTTCCTCCATGCTGAGAGGGCGCGGCTATGACAACTGCGTGCTGACCGGCGCGCAGGCGGGGATCTTGACCAATTCTGACCATTCCAACGCGCAGATTATCTCAGTTACTCCTACGCGGATTTTGCAGGAATTAGAACAAGGAAAAGTGGTGATTGTTGCGGGTTTCCAGGGTGCCGCTGAAAACGGCGACATCACGACGCTCGGCCGCGGCGGCAGCGATACCACGGCGACGGCCCTGGGGGTCGCGCTGAACGCCGAGTACGTGGATATTTTTACCGATGTGGACGGAATTATGACAGCCGATCCGCGAGTGGTAAACGATGCCCGCAAACTGCACACCGTCACTTACGCGGAAATTTGCAATCTGGCCTATTCGGGCGCCAAGGTGATTCACCCACGGGCGGTTGAAATCGCCATGCAGAAAAATATCCCGGTGCGCGTCCGTTCCACCCTGTCGAAAGACGACGGAACGCTGATCGTCAGCCAGGCCGAACTGGACCGGATGGAACCGCGCGCGATGCGGGATCAGGTGCTGACGGGCATCACGCATACGGCCAACCTCACACAGGTGCAGGTGAACTGCGCCCCGACCGGCGGCAACCAGTTGAAAGTGTTCCAGGCGATGGCGGACAATCGGATTTCGGTCGATTTTATTTCGGTCACGCCGACCGGCGTCGCTTTTACCGTGCCCAACCAGGACAGCGAAAAAGCGGCTGCTATTTTGCGGAACGCCGGGTTTGATCCGGCGCTGTTGCCCAACTGTGCGAAAGTCTCGGCCGTCGGTGCCGGTATCGCCGGTGTGCCGGGCGTGATGGCAACCATTATGGAGGCGCTGACCGAGGAGGGGATCGAAGTCCTGCAGTCGGCCGACTCGCATACGACGATCTGGTGCCTCGTTCGCGAGGAGGACATGGTGAAGGCTGTGCGCGCCCTGCACGCGAAGTTCAGGTTACATGCATAACGCTTGCGGGCATGTGAATCAAGGGTGATCAGTCAACCATCAGTGGTTTGGCGTACTTTTTGGGCATCTTAAAAAACGAATTCGGGATTTTACTCTTAGGTGGTGGACCGATTGGATTTTGGCAGAATGGTTACCGCAATGGTGACCCCCTTCAATGATCAGCTGCAAATCGATTACGGGCGTTTGGAGAGGCTGGTGGAACACCTCTTGCAGACCGGCACCGAGTCGCTGGTGGTAGTCGGAACGACAGGTGAGTCGCCGACCTTGTCGCACGACGAAAAGCTCGATCTGTTCAAAAAAGTGGTCGAACTGGTCGACGGCCGAGCGAAAGTGATCGCCGGCACAGGTACGAACGACACGGCTGCTTCCGTCCGTCTCTCGAAAGAGGCGGAGCAGTGCGGGGTCGACGGGCTGCTGGTCGTTTCTCCGTACTACAACAAACCTTCACAGGAGGGGCTGTATCGCCATTTTCAGGCGATCGCCGAAGCGACCCCGCTGCCGAACATGATCTACAATATCCCGGGCCGTACGGCGGTCAACATCGAAGTGTCCACGCTGGCGCGTCTGGCGGAGATTCCGAACATCGTGGCGGTCAAAGAATCGCCGGCCGATTTTGGCCAGGTGTTGAAACTGATGGCCAACAAACCGCGAAATCTGACCGTCTATTCGGGTGACGACAAACTGCTGCTGCCGTTTTTGGCGCTGGGCGGATATGGGATCGTTTCCGTCGCTTCGCATGTGGTCGGCCTGCCGATGAAACGAATGATCGACCGGTTTGTTACCGGCGACATGGTGGGAGCGGCCGAACTGCACAATCGGCTGTTGCCGATTTTTGAAGCATTGTTCCTGATGCCGAGCCCGGCCCCGGTGAAAGCGGCGCTCCATCTGATCGGCGTCCCGGTGGGCGGCGTCCGTTTGCCGCTGGTGGAAGCGGATGAAAACATGGTCGGGCTGCTGCGTGAACTGCTTGCGGAGTGGCACCCGGAACTACTCGCCTCGTAATGGGTGGTGAACAGTCTGGCTGTTGCTGGCCGGAGGCCGCATGAACCGATTTTTTCTGTGGATTTCTCATGAGCCTGTACAGGCTCTTTTTTTCATCTGCGCATACTAGTACGGATAGAATCTTGTGTCAGCGACAGAGGTTCATGTATAATAATGCCAAGTGACTGGTGCGGGTTTTTGGTAAACACGAACTGGGGGCAACACACGAACGAATGTACGAGCAATCAAGATGGAGGTGTAGTTTTGAGCAAGACACACAACAAATTGTCGATCATCCCGTTGGGCGGAGTTGGCGAGATCGGCAAAAATATGACGGTTTATGCGTACGGGAACGACATCATCGTGATCGATGCCGGCCTGAAATTTCCGGAAGAGGAAATGCTGGGCATCGACATCGTGATTCCTGATATTACGTACCTGGTTGAGAACAAGGCGAAGGTGCGGGGCGTTTTCCTTACCCACGGACACGAGGATCATATCGGCGGACTGCCTTATCTGTTGAAGCATCTGCAGGTTCCCGTCTATGGGACGCGGCTGACGCTCGGCCTGGTCGAAGGGAAACTACGGGAACACGGCCTGCTGGAAACCGCCAAACTGAACGTCATCACCAACCAGAGCGTAATCCAATGCGGCGACTTCACCGTCAGCGCATTTCACAACAACCACAGCATTCCAGACACTGTAGGCTTTGCGATTGACACCCCGGAGGGCGTGATCGTCCATACGGGCGATTTCAAGTTCGATTTCACACCGGTAGACGGGCGTCCGGCCGATTTTTACAAGCTGGCAGAACTGGGGCAGAGGGGCGTGCTCGCGCTGCTGTCTGACAGCACCAATGCGGAGCGGCCGGGGTACACCATGTCGGAACGGGTGGTCGGGCAGACGATCAACGACTGTTTCGCGACGGCGGAGCGGCGGATTATTATCGCCACGTTCGCTTCCAACTTGCATCGAATCCAGCAGATCATCGACGCGGCTGAAAAATTTGGCCGCAAGCTGGCGGTCGTTGGCCGCAGCATGGTCAACAACATCACGATTGCCCACGATCTCGGTTATCTGCGGATCAAGCCGGGCACGCTGATCGATCCGGATGAGTTGAATAAGCTGCCCGCCGATAAAATCGCGATTCTGTCGACCGGCAGCCAGGGCGAGCCGATGTCGGCGCTCACCCGGATGGCGCGGGCGACCCACCGCAAAGTGGAAGTGATGCCGGGCGACACGGTGATCATCGCTTCGTCACCGATCCCGGGCAATGAAAAATTTATCTCTCGTACAATCGACCAGTTGTTTCGAATTGGCGCCAACGTGATTTACCAAGCTGTTTCCGGCGTGCACGTGTCAGGTCACGGAAGTCAGGAAGAATTGAAACTCATGTTGAGTTTGGTTCGGCCAAAATACTTCATCCCTGTTCACGGCGAATACCGCATGTTGAAACGTCATGCCGAACTGGCAGTCGGTACTGGCGTTAATCCTGACCATATTTTTATCGTCGACATCGGCGATTCGGTCGAATTCCAGGGTGGCAGAGCGCGGTTAGGCCCGAAATACACGGCCGGCAACGTGCTGATCGATGGACTGGGCGTCGGCGATGTCGGCAATATCGTCCTGCGCGACCGGAAGCTGCTGTCGCAAGACGGCATTTTGGTCGTGGTGGTCACCCTGTCGAAACAGGACGGCACCATTCTGTCCGGCCCCGACATTATTTCCCGCGGTTTTGTGTATGTCCGGGAGTCGGAGGAACTGCTGGAAGAGGCGAACAAGATCGTGATGCAAACACTCGGCAAAATGGTGGCCGAAAATGTCAACGAGTGGTCTTCCCTGAAAAACGGCGTGCGCGACGCGCTGGGACGCTACCTCTATGAACAGACCCGCCGCCGGCCGATGATTCTGCCGATCATCATGGAAGTGTAGACAGGGAGCAGACAAGCCTGATGGAAACATCAGGCTTTTTTTGTATGCAATCGCGACGGCTGAATCATACTACACGCGAGAAGGGAAAAGGAGTGACCAGTCGATGAACAACGACAACTGGATGCTGCGCTATATCAACAACACCCCGCCTGCTCCGGAAGTGCCCGTTCCGCCGGCGCCTGCCCCCGTGCCGAAGGATGACAGACGCAACCCGCTCGTTGAAAATCTCGAAACGCTCGGTCAGACGCAGGTGGCGTCGGCGGATCAATCGAATATTTTTTGCATCACGGTGATCGGACAGGTAGAAGGCCACATGGTGTTGCCGCCCCAGAACAAAACCACGAAATACGAACACATCATTCCGCAGCTGGTGGCGGCCGAACAAAATGACAAAATCGAAGGGATTCTGGTGATTTTGAACACGGTTGGCGGCGATGTGGAAGCCGGTCTGGCCATCGCCGAGATGATCGCGTCGCTGTCCAAGCCCACCGTTACGCTGGTACTGGGCGGCGGCCATTCGATCGGAGTGCCGATCGCTGTGGCTTCCGACTATTCCTTCATCAGTGAGACCGCGACGATGACGATCCACCCGATCCGGTTGACCGGTCTCGTGATCGGGGTGCCGCAATCGTTCGAGTATCTGGAGAAAATGCAGGAGCGGGTGATCCGGTTTGTCACTAAACATTCCCGCATCAGTGAGGAAAAATTCCGCGAGCTGATGCTGAAAACCGGCGAACTGGCCCGCGACATCGGCACGACTGTCGTCGGCAAGGACGCGGTCGAATACGGACTGATCGACCAGATCGGCGGATTAGGAGATGCAATCAAGAAGCTGAACGAACTGATCGAACAGTACCGTCAAAACAAAACGATGGGAGTTGTCCAATAATGCTCCATTGGGCGGCGATCCCGCTAGAAACGGTGCTGGAAGGGTACGATTCGATGGAATGCAACTGGATGGAAACCGAGTATCAAGGTGTGAAAATGCTCGTCGAACCGTGCGGGCAGGGGTGCGGCCGAGTGGTACGTTTGTTGTCGCCCAACCCGTACGACTACCTGAAACCGAATCTTGCTCCCGGTTCGATTGTTCCGCTCTTTCAACCGGAACAGGCGATTGCGAAACAATCGTAAAGTGGCAAATCCATCTGTTTGGCAGGAAATTGC
Source organism: Effusibacillus pohliae DSM 22757 (assembly GCF_000376225.1). Taxonomy (NCBI): domain Bacteria; kingdom Bacillati; phylum Bacillota; class Bacilli; order Caryophanales; family Alicyclobacillaceae; genus Effusibacillus; species Effusibacillus pohliae. The sequence goes on along the minus strand of NZ_AQXL01000128.1, from coordinate 8,018 downwards.
GCCCGCGTGCAGAAACAATTGGGTACGGCAAGATCGCTGCGACAGCACCTTCCAGGTGTTGTTTGTTTGCGCATCCGGCTTACTGCCATTTTTCAATTGGAGCGGGAAATATGGGGAAACGGAAAAGAAGCGGTACGGGGAAAGGCAAACAATTGATCAAATATGAAATTCTGGGACTTTGTCTGCTGGCTACGGCCGGTCTGACATTGGCCGGGATGGGCTGGGTAGGCAAACTGATCGCGTACCTGTTCATGTTTGTGGCGGGAAATTGGCACTGGATGATCGGGCTGTATTTGATTTACGCCGCTTTGTATATGATGATTAAGCGGTTGCCGCTGCGGTTGTCGGTCCGACAAGGCGGGATCGTCCTCTTGATGCTGGTGGTGTTGACCTGGAGTCACCTGAACCTTTATACATCGCTCGTCGCTGCATCGGGGAGAGAACCCGATTTGCTGGCGGTGACAATGAACAAGATCAGCACCTTGCATGACGCCTTTTCGGGAAAACCGGGCGTGAAGGGGGCCGCCCCTCCAAACGCCGGGGGTGGTTTGGTCGGCTATGCGGTTTTTATGGTAATGCACAGGCTGTTTGACACTGCCGGAACCGTATTTGTGCTGACGATTCTGGCGACCGTGTCGCTCACGATGATCACTGGCAAATCGATCGTGGCGGGGCTCGGCAAGATCGGCCGGGTAATCGCGAATCGGGCCCGGATTGTCAAATCTGAGATAAAAGAAGCGTGGGAATTGCTGAAACCGGATCCGGTGGAGCGAACGGCCGATTCGAAACCAAAAGCCCCCCGGCAGCAGGCCTCTTCCGAGCAGACGGCGGCAGCCGCCCAAGCGGGCGTGCTTGAAGATACGCTCCCTTTAAAAATCAGGGACTTTGCCGACCAACTGCAGGGAGAAGGGAGACTTGGCCAGGACAAACCACCGGCCGCCGGTGAGCGGACGTCCGCTCAAATCACCGTCAGGTATAAAGAGCGCAGTCTGCCAAAACCGGTGAAGGAACCGCTTCCCGACTACGAAACAACCGAGCCGCTGGTGCTGCAAATGCAAACGCACGATGACGCGTACGAACTGCCGCCTTTGTCTCTATTGGAAGCGCCTTACGGGCCGCGCACGGGCGGCGACCGCAAGGACCTCGAGGCGAATGCCCTGAAATTGCAGGAAACGCTTGCCAGCTTCGGTGTGCAGGTAAAAGTGACGGAGGCCCATCGCGGACCGACGGTCACCCGCTACGAGATTCAACCGGCGGTCGGAGTGAAAGTATCGCGGATTGTCAACCTGGCGGACGATCTGGCGCTCGCTTTGGCAGCGAAGGACATCCGGATCGAGGCGCCGATTCCCGGCAAGGCGGCAGTGGGGATCGAGGTTCCCAACCGGGAAGTGGCAATCGTCACCTTGCGGGAAGTGATTGAATCGACGGAGTTTCAGACGGCCCCGTCGAAACTGTCGATCGCTTTGGGGCGGGACATTTCCGGCGCCCCGATCGTTGGCAATTTGGCGAAAATGCCCCATCTGCTGGTGGCGGGCGCGACCGGTTCCGGCAAATCGGTCTGTATCAACGGGATCATTACCTCGTTGCTGTACAAGGCAAAGCCGAGTGAAGTGAAGTTTATCATGATCGACCCGAAAATGGTCGAGTTGAACGTGTACAACGGTATTCCTCACCTGCTGGCACCGGTTGTGACCGACCCAAGACGGGCCGCCTACGCGCTAAAAAAAGTGGTGCAGGAAATGGAACACCGCTATGAGCTGTTTGCCAAAGAGGGAACCCGCAACCTGGAAGGGTACAACGTGATCATGCTGGAACGGGCGCAGCAGCCGCTGCCCTATATCGTGGTGATCATCGACGAGTTGGCCGATTTGATGATGGTTGCGCCCGGTGATGTGGAAGATGCGATCTGCCGTTTGGCGCAAATGGCGCGGGCTGCCGGCATCCACCTGATCCTTGCCACGCAGCGACCGTCCGTTGACGTGATCACCGGGGTGATCAAAGCGAACATCCCTTCCCGCATCGCATTTGCCGTTTCTTCGCAAATGGATTCGCGCACGATCCTCGATATGGGCGGGGCGGAAAAATTGTTGGGCCGCGGCGACATGCTGTACCTGCCGGTGGGGGAATCAAAGCCGATCCGCCTTCAGGGCGCATTTTTGTCAGAGGCGGAGGTGGAACGGCTGGTCTCGTACGCGAAACAGCAACAAACGGCCGCTTACCATCTGGATCTGACGGCGCCGCAAGAGGATGCAGCGGCCGATGATACGGAGCTGGATGCGCTGTTCTGGGAAGCGGTCAAATTGGTTGTCGAATCGGAACAAGCTTCCGTTTCTTTGATTCAGAGGCGGCTGAAAGTCGGCTATTCGCGGGCGGCCCGCTTGATCGACCAGATGGAGGAAAAAGGGATTGTCGGCCCGTTTGAAGGCTCGAAACCGCGTGAGGTACGGTTGACGAAAGAGCAACTGGCCGACATGTTGCAGGCCTAACTGACGTGCAAAGCCACAACCGCCACACATAACCGGGAAAATGTCACTGGTGCCCTCCCCCGGTGCGGCAACGACTTGCGGCATATCCGCAGGCGAACCCTTACTCGGGCGAATCAGGACTCGGCAAGCTGCTCATACTACGGAAAAAGAAATGGGGATCGGTCATGCGTTCGGAGAGTTCACGTGTGATCCATATATTTGAGATTCCGGAAACGGTTGCCCGGCATGTGCTCGAGGTACTGAAAAATGATCTGAAGGAATACGAGTCGTTGGACGAGGATTTTGGCGAAGGAACGAAGCATTCCATCCAATCGTTTGTCGCCGAACTGGAGAAGCATTTCTGAACAAGCGAAGGGGGATCTCGATGTATCCGGCGTGGATAGCTTGGGGCAACTGGATCGGGTACGGCACGCTTATCTTGGCGGTGGGGCTCATCTGGTACCTGGCCGCATACAGACGCCGCCGGCAAAAGCGGTGAAAAAGACCCGTGAGAACGGGCCTTTTTATTCCTGGGTGATCCCGATCACATAGGCGTGCGAGTAATTGATGTCCAGCCGGCGGGTCATCCGATACAAGGCGTAATTGATCGGCGCATGGCCATTTTTGTTCAGCGTGTCGAGAATCGTATAGACGGTGAAAGGTTCCTGCAGGCAGTTTTGGTATTCGGGGTCTGCCATCAGCAAATCGATCCAGTGATCGTTGTAATACTCGCCCAGCCGGTGTTGATACGCCCGTCGGTAGACGTCTTTGACCGTAAACGGCAATTTCAGGGCTTTCAGATAAATATCTAGTTGTAACAGCGCTTTCGCCACTTCCCGTTCATTTTCGGAACCTGACATCATAGGAAACACCTCTTTTTACACGATTGGTTTGTCAGTTTCCGACTGGAAGCCAACGATGCTCCGGCCCCATCATCAGACAACCATCGGGCTGCCGAAGAAGACTCATAATCCATCATATGCCGATTGCAAAGCCCGTATACCTACAAAAATGCATTTGTGTCTGTTTGCGCTGTGCCGGTGCGCGTTGAAGCGGTTGCAATGCCCGCTCTCAGGCGGAACAGGAATCAATCGATGTGAGCGGACGCTCCCAAGCGTTCTTTTTTTGTTTATAATAGACGCAGGTGATTGTATGAACAAAAAGACGGTCCGCAGGATTTTGGACACTCTAGCGGAAATGTTTCCTGAGGCACATTGCGAACTGCACCATTCCAATCCGTTTGAACTGTTGATCGCGGTTGTTTTGTCCGCTCAGGCCACCGACCGCAAGGTGAATGAGGTAACGAAAGAGCTGTTCAAGAAATATAAAACTCCCTGGGATTACGTTTCCGTTCCCTTGGCAGAACTGGAGAACGATATCAGGCATATCGGATTGTACCGCAGCAAGGCGAAGAACATTCAGGCATTGTGCAGAGCGTTGATTGAAGAACACAACGGGGAAGTGCCACGGGAGCATGAACAGCTGACCAAACTGGCCGGAGTCGGACGCAAGACTGCGAACGTGGTGGTGTCCAACGCCTTCGGTGTTCCCGCCATTGCCGTGGACACGCATGTGGAACGGGTGTCCAAACGCCTTGGCTTGGCGAACAAGAAAGACTCCGTTCTGGAAGTTGAGAAAAAGCTGATGAAGGCGGTTCCCAGAGAGGAATGGACGCAGACACACCACAGGCTGATTTTCTTTGGCAGGTATCATTGTAAGGCCCAGAAACCGGCGTGCGATTCCTGTCCGTTGGCGGACATTTGCAAAGAGCAAAACCGGACAAGGGGGAGGGGGGTATCCTGACCCTATTTCTTTTCCCATGTTGTGCGATCCCAAGGGGTCTCTCCTCGCAGCTCGACTTCACTTCCATGTTGGAAAACTTTATAATGTTGCAGTACAGACTGTTGGGCTCAGGCATGAGGGGAAAACGGCAGGAACGATTGAAAGACAAACATTAATAGTAAGAAAATCGAAAAGCGGCTGGAGTGTAACGAGGAACCGCTTGCTTGCGGTTGACCGTTTTTTGGAAGATAGCCAGATACTGATGAGCAGCCAGCCGGAAAGGCAGTCCTTGACACGCATGTTGATCGATGATGGTGAGTACTTTGAACCGCTGGGCCAGGAATCGATGCACCAGTTGGAAACCATTGGGGACCAGTTTGCCGGAACGAATCTCATCCGTAATCAACAGCGCACAACATCCGCCCGGCGATAAAATCCGTAAAGCTTCGCGCAGCATCTCCTGCTGTTCGGACCGATTCATCAAAAGCAGCGTGGCGGCATCAAGGCACAGCAGATGAATCAGGTTCTCCGGCAAGCGGCGCATGTATGGATACAGGTCTGGCACAGGATGATTCGGCTCGGTGCAGCGCAACAGCTCGTTCCCCACCCGATTCGCAACGGTCGAATCACGGAAGCCGTTGAACACGATGTCGAACGGGCGGGAATAATTCTCGATCACAAAGCGGGCGATCGTTTCATTCCATTGGTTGGCGGCAAGCAACATCCAGATTCAACTCCTCACTTCAAAATCGTATCCTGCGGTGAAGAATTCCGGGTGCAAGAAAATTTTAGCAAAAGGCTGTCTGATCGTCAAGAACATATGTTCGGAAAGGGGTGCTGTGAATGAAAGTGGTATTTGTCGAGATCGGGATGGGCGTCGATTTGCATGGCCAGGATGTGACGGAAGCTTGCGTGCGGGCTGCCCGAAATGCGATTCAACATAATTCGATGCCGGGGCTGCGGGAGTTTTTGCCCGGCCGGGATATCAACAACATGCGGGTCAATGTGAAGCTCGGAGTGCCGGCAGACGCCGACAAAGTGAACATTGAAAAAGTGAAGTCCGTTTTTCCATACGGGCAAGTGACTGTGGAGGTGGTACCCGGCGGATTGTTATGTTCGAGCGGTGTCGTTTTGCCGGATAAAGGGGATCGCAACGACCTGGTGTATATTGTGAACGCAGCGGTAGAAGTCGGCTACGAACCGGGTGATTCGGCATGAACCTGAAAGGCAGAGTCGCCCTGATTACCGGCGCTTCCAGCGGAATCGGTTGGGAAACGGCACTTGCGTTTGCTGCCAGGGGATCGTTGCTGGCGGTGGCTGCCCGTTCCCAACACAGGCTGCAAGAGTTGGCGGCGATCATCGAAAACAATGGAGGACAATGTCTACCCGTACCGGTCGACGTAACTGACCCGGGCTCAGTCTACACGATGGCGCAGAAGGTCATCGACCGTTACGGACGCATCGACGTCCTGGTCAATAATGCCGGTTTTGGCGTATTCGCGCCGGTGCTGGAAGCGGATATGCAGGATATCGTCGGGATGATGGATGTAAATTATTTTGGCGTGGTCCGTTGCATCCAGGCTGTTGTGCCGCACATGGTCAGACAAGCAAAGGGGTGTGTGGTGAACGTCGGTTCCATGGCCGGATTTGTGGCGGCGCCGACGCACGGCGGCTATGCGGCGACAAAATTTGCAGTGATCGGCTTGTCGGAGGCGTTGCGCGAGGAAGTGAGGGAACACGGCGTCAAGGTGATTACGATCAATCCGGGGCCGATTGACACCCCGTTTTTCGAACGGGCCGACATTCAAAAAATTCCGAGAGTGGCGCAGCGGTTCATGCAAAAACCGGACCGGGTGGCGCGGGCGATCGTGCGGGCGGTCGAGCAGGAAATTCCGCAGGTGATGGTACCGGGAGGCATGGCCCCGCTGGTCAAATTCAAAGCGTTGATGCCCACCTTGTTTGCCCGGGGAGCCGGCAGGCTGTACCGGAAACAAAAATAGCGAACAGCCGGATTTTCCCGTCTGCGGGAGGGCCGGCTGTTTGTTTCATGGAGCGAAGTGCGAATGTACGGAACCGTCCTGCAACAGTTTTCCCAAAAAAGCATACTGGCGTGGGCTTGTTTGGTACAGTTCCTGCAAGACCAGCGGAATGGCATTCGTTGTGTCGCCGAATTTTTGCCGCATAGGTTCGGTGATGTTTTTCAGCTCGAACTGGCAGCCGTTAAACTCAATCCCTTTTTCCAATGCGGCATAGGGAAACTTGCGGATCACCTTCAGCAAGAAATTGTGGTCGATATCCGAACAGAACAGGCTGTGGTTTTGTTCGGCATCAACGAACAAAACGCCGCGCGGGTGAAAATAGAAATCGTCCGGCTCTTCGACAAAAATCGTGTAGATCGACTGCACCGGGATCTGCTTGTCAGGCTTCATGCAAAAAAGATTCTCCCTGCTTGATAAAATTTTGCAACTGCTCCAATGACGGCATGTCCTTAAAATGATGGATCTGGATCGTTCGCCCATGTGCTGCATAAGTTGGGATCGTCCAAATTTTTTCGGCTGCGCTTCTGCGAAAATCGTCTTCCACCGCCTGCCGTCCTTGTCTGTCCAGGAACGCCGCCCGAAATTCCTCCACGTTCAGGCCAATCCGGCCGGCCGTTTCCAGAATCGTGTCGCGGTTGGAAATGTCTTTTCCTTCTTCCCATTTTTGACGAAACAGCTCGCGGCTGAATTCAAACTCCCGGTCCATCCGCTTGGCGATCTTCGTCGCTTCCTGCGCGGCACGCGTGCCTGTTGCGGGCGAGTCGAAGCGGATTGGCACGCCAAGTTCCCGCGCGATTCCGCTGGCGAACTGCTTGCCCTGTTCCTTATAGCCGGCCGGCTTGGGATCGACGACCGCATCGTCCGGCATCCGCCATGCGGCCAGTTCCACCTGAATTGGCTGTTTTTTCAACAATTGTTCCAGCATGACATGGGTAAGATAACAGTACGGGCAGTTGTAATCATAAAAATAGGTGAGTTGCTGATGCATCGGCTGCTCCCCTCTCTTTCTGCCTGAAATTTACTTTCATTCTGGATACTAGTAGAATGTCCGTAATGATCTATTTTTAATGTACCTGCAGGAGGTTTCCTATGCAAGGAAAAGTGAAATGGTTCAACGCAGAAAAAGGATATGGTTTTATCGAACGGGAAGACGGCGGCGACGTGTTCGTCCATTACTCCGCGATCCAGACGGAAGGTTTCAAAACACTGGAAGAGGGACAACTGGTCTCCTTTGACATCGTCGAAGGAACCCGCGGCCCGCAAGCCGCCAACGTGTTCAAGCTGTAAACCGATCCTCGGATCGCTTGCTTTTCCTGCGTGGGTAACGTCTGGCACCGGCATGATCCTTCGTTGGAAACGTAAGCGAACGTGGCTCCGAATCCAGGATTCGGAGCTTTTTGTTTGAGGATGATCGCCACCGCCCGGGCCGATACTAAACTCGGAAAGGAGCTATTCCTGTGATGAATTAAAATGCGGTTTGCAAAACAAAAAGCGCCTCCTGTATGCTGGGTCTCGGAATGGTTGACATTCACTGCCCTAATTAGAGGAGGACGCTCACTATGAAGTTTAACCAATCGAACAAACAAAATCAACGGATTTCGAGAATTTCTGAAACGACTCTGGTCATTGGAACCGACATCGCGAAACACAATCACGTCGCTCGTGCCTTTAATTACCGAGGCATCGAGCTCGGCAAGCGTTGCCTGTTCCAGAACGACGAAAATGGTCTGTT